>RGHP01000131.1 GCA_010024125.1 Gammaproteobacteria bacterium
CTCAAGATACGACGCATGATCTTACCTGAACGCGTCTTCGGAAGGCCTGGCGCCCACTGAATGAAGTCAGGTGACGCAATTGGACCAATCTCACCGCGGACATGGTTACGAAGCTCTGTACGTAACTCTTCAGTTGCCTCAATACCTTCCTGAAGCGTGACGTATACATAGATACCTTCGCCCTTAATGTCATGTGGATAACCAACAACAGCCGCCTCAGCAACTGCTTCATGCGCAACCATTGCTGATTCGATTTCAGCGGTACCCATCCGGTGGCCTGATACGTTCAGTACGTCATCCACACGGCCGGTGATCCAGTAGTAACCGTCTTCGTCACGACGGGCACCATCACCTGTGAAATAACGATTCGCATAGGTTGAGAAATAGGTCTGCTCAAAGCGCTCATGATCTCCCCAACAACTACGACCTGATGATGGCCATGAATCAAGAAGCACCAGGTTACCGTCAGTCGCTCCCTCAAGGATATTGCCTTCGTTATCAACCAAGGCTGGCTGCACACCAAAGAATGGACGTGTTGCTGAGCCTGGCTTCGCAGCAGTCGCACCTGGAAGTGGAACGATCATGATGCCGCCAGTTTCTGTCTGCCACCATGTATCAACGATCGGACAGTTACCTTTACCAATCACGCGGTGATACCACTCCCATGCTTCTGGGTTAATTGGCTCACCAACAGATCCCAAGATACGCAGTGAAGACAGATCAGAATCACCAAGCACATCTTCGCCTTTCACCATCAACGAACGAATCGCGGTCGGTGCTGTGTAGAACTGATTGACCTTATGCTTCTCAATCACACGGCCAAAACGTGATGCGTCTGGATACGTTGGAACACCTTCGAACATCAATGTGGTCGCACCGTTCGCTAGTGGTCCGTAGACGATGTATGAGTGGCCAGTAATCCAGCCCACATCTGCTGTACACCAATAGATATCGCCGTCTTTGTAGTCAAATACATACTGATGCGTTAGCGAGGTATATACCAAATAACCGCCAGTCGTATGCTTCAGACCCTTTGGCTTACCTGTTGAACCAGAGGTGTACAGAATGAATAGTGGATCTTCTGCATTCATTGGTTCTGGTTCACAGTCTGTTGACTGATCCGCACAGACATCGTGGTACCACACATCTTTTGGTCCCATGCCGACGTCACCACCTGTGCACTTCACAACGATGACTTTTTCAACGCCTTTACATGCATCCAATGCAACTGCTTTATCCACGTTGGTCTTCAACGCGACAGCGCGGCCACCGCGGCGACCTTCGTCCGCTGTGATAATGACTTTTGATCCTGATTCTTCAACACGAACGGCCAGCGCATCCGGAACCGATACGCGTACAAGCCAGCATCGCAACGGCGGCTTCTGGAATCATCGGCATGTAAAGAGTGACAACATCACCTTTCTTCACGCCTTGTGCGCGGAGACCATTCGCAAAACGGCACACGCGCTCATACAGATCGCGGTATGTGATGTGTTCATCAGAGTTTGGATCATCGCCTTCCCAGATGATCGCTGTCTGGTCACCGCGAGTCGCGAGGTGACGGTCCAGACAGTTTGCTGACACGTTAAGTACACCATCTTCGTACCAACGGATGTCGACATTACCAGGAGCAAACGATGTATTTTTAATCTTAGTTGGGAACTTGATCCAGTCGAGGCGCTTGGCCTGCTCAGCCCAAAACGTTTCTGGGTCATCGATGGATTGGCGATACATCGCTTCATAAGTTGCTTCGTCTGCCCACGCGTTCGCTGCAATTGCAGGATCAACTGGATAGACCTTTGACTCAGTCATGAAAACTCCTTGATGGTTAAAGTTATCGGGAGAGTTTCATGCCTAAATAAAGAAGACCCAATACGACAATCGTCTCGAATCAACTAAAGAGATGATGCAAGTCAAAGAAATTTTTTGACCTGTTCGATCATCACTGGGATCTCGGTGTCCATCGAAAACAGCGCCATTAACTTAGCATCCTGGTCCATCAGATAGATCCGAGAGGAATGATCAACGGTGTAGTTCTCCGGATCATCTCCAACTTTTTGCGCATACACTTGGTACTGCCGCATCACTTGTTCAATTTGGCCTTGATCGCCAGAGAGGCCCCTGAACGACGGATCGAAGACTTGCGCGTATTCAGTCACAGCGTTCACTGTATCGCGCTTAGGATCGACCGTCACAAACAATCCAGAAACACGCGCTTGATCGTCACCTAAGCCTTCATAGATTCCTGCCATCCGAGCAAGCTCAGTTGGGCAGACGTCAGGACAATAGGTGTATCCAAAATAGATCAGCATCAAATCGGATTTCAGTGTCGAGGTATCGAGTGGGCCTTCCGCCGTTTCCAGGATGAAATGTCCACCGATTTGAGCCCCAGGCATTCCTTTCTCACCAGTCGTCAAATTCCGGATGAAGGGAAAGGCAACTAAGCCTGCCATCAAACACGCAACAAGAAGTGGGGCATAACGCTTCAATGCAATCACCTTTTATGTATCTGCAATTTTCAATAACTGAGCCGGAGGCATCTGGCGCGCTTGCTTTGCGGACCAGCGCCCAATCGCACCAACAATAGCACCTGTCAAAACAGGCGCAAGCACCCAAATCTGCCATTTGGATGACCATTCTAAATTGAAGATTTCGGTGTAAACGAGCCAACCAAGAAGTTCAGCACCAACCGCCGCCAACAGCCCACTTACGATGCCTAAAGTTAAGAATTCAGCCCACTGCGATTGCGACAATAAACTGTCTGAACCACCCAAACTTCTTAAGATCGCCGACTCCTTTCGACGCTCGGGAAGTGACGTCTGAATACTCGCCGCCAAGACCAACACGCCACCCACAAGGACAAAGTACAGAACAACACTGACCGCTTGTGATACCCGGTCTAGAATGCCGCGAATCTGATTCAAAATTGCATCGACCGACAACAATGTGACCTGCCGGAACTCGGCGCTAATGGCAGCGGTGTCCTCTGATGGATTCGGTAAACGCAGGCTAGTCAGCCGAGTGGATTCAAAAGGTTCGAGTGTTCCAGGAGAAAAAATCATAAAGAAATTGGGCAACATGGAGTCCCATTGGACGACTCGAGATCCAATGACTTCTGCCGAAATTCGATCAGGACCGATGGTGTACTGAATCACATCACCAAGTTCCAAATCGAGTTCATCGAACAGCTTTGATTCGACTGTCACCAAACCCGGTCCATCGGCTTCTGTAAAGAAACGACCGCGATCGACCTGATTATCACGGCCGAGCACTCCAGACTCGGTCAAACTCAGTTCACGTCGCACCGACCCGGGCGGTTCGACACCTGATAAATGCTCAACCAAGGGAATCCCATTCACCGTCTCCAAGCGCCCGCGAACAATTGGATAGAGCGGCGCAAGATCACCACCTCGGCTCGTCACACTCTCAATGAACGTTGCTTGATCTTGATCTGTGATGTTCAAAGCGAAAGTATTCGGTGCGTCTTCAGGGACTTGTGTTTCCCAAGTCGTAATCAAATCGAACCGAATCAAAGCAACCATAGCAATCGCAAGTGCAGTCAAAGCAAACGCCATTAACTGACCACCGGATGCCTGCGGGTCTCTGACAAGTTGTTGGATCCCAAAGCGCCATGCAGGTCCAAGTTGTTCTAATGGCCCAAGGCTACGAATCACCAGTCTGCCCAAAATACTCACCAGACCGACCAATATCACCACAGCAAGCAACACCCAACCAGTGAGCAACACATCATCGCTATACAAGTATCCAAGAATTCCAATCGCGAGTAAGGCAAAGCCGTAGCGGCCAAACTGACCAAGCCCTGATACCTGATAATCGCGCTTAAGAACCCTGATTGGCGGCACATTTGCGAGCAAGATCAGCGCAGGAGCTGCAAAACCAAAGAGGGTCACAAAGCCTGTGAATAACCCAAGGATTGCTGGCTTCGCGCTGGGCTCAGGCAAGCTAATCGTTAAAAGCCCAGCAATCGTATCGACAAGCGCAAGCTGTAAACCATACCCAATCAAAACACCAAGACCACTTGCCAAGCCACCAAGCACTAAAAGCTCGGTCGTAAAGATGCGTAATGCTTCCGCGCCACTCAGTCCGAAGGTCCGAAATAACGCACTATCAGCGATATGATCGGACGCCCACCGATTAGCTGTCATTGCAATGGCAGCACCTGACAAAAGCACTGTTAAAAGCCCAGCCAAGGATAAATATGTTGTCGCTCGAGTCAGTGCGTTACCAACCTCTGGTCGACCATCAACAACGCCTCGAAGCCGTTGGCTAATATCGAGCTTCGGCTCAACAAAGGCCTTAAATCTTTCAATATCGCCATCCGCAAATAAAGTGATGTAGCGAACCCGACTACCCGGCTGGATCAATTGAGACGATTCCAAATCCGCTTGGTTCATCAAAAGCCGCGGTGTTAATGAAACAAACGAGCCGCCACGATCGGGTTCAAACACTAAAATCTGTGTGATTTTGAGCTCAGTTTCTCCAACCGACACGAGATCACCGACATCGATATCGAGTTTCGAAGCGAGTTGTGGATCTGCCCATGCCGTCCCGGGTTCCGGAATACCCGCTGCTGGGTATCCAATACCAGCGCG
>RGHP01000132.1 GCA_010024125.1 Gammaproteobacteria bacterium
TGTGGAACACAATTTCTGCGCCAACCGCCTCAAGGGCTGGCTTCACAAAATCGTAACTCCCCATCGATACCGCCCCTGACGAGATGACGAGATACAAGGAAGCATCCATCGCACGATTTAGGAACGCAACCATCTCGTCAAGCGTATCGCCAACATGCTCATTCACAACGACATCGCACCCAAACGAACGCATCATTGCCGTCATGAATGGACGGTTTGAATCATATATTTGTCCGGATCCAGGAGGACCTGACTTCACATCAACCAACTCTTCGCCGGTGGAACACAGCCCCACGCGAGGCTTGGTATGGACAACAAGTTCGACAACACCACTCGAGGCAAGCGCCTGAACATGCTCAGGAATAATTCGGCGTCCGGGTTTAAGTATGACCGAACCCTCGGCAATATCAGAACCCTGCGGCCGAATCCATGCACCTACTTCCAGTGCTTGGTTAATGAGGACAGTGCCGTCGTCGTTTAGATCTAAGTTCTCGATCATAACGATTGACTCACCCCAGGCCGGCACTGGAGCGCCCGTCATGATTCGAGCAGCGTCGCCCCGCATACTATTAGCGACCTCGACAGAGTCACCTGCCCGAAGCTCTCCAGCGAGCGCGATTGGAGTACCACTTTTTGCTGCTGCAAGGCCCGTTTCAGATAATACGACACCATCGCGTGCTGAATTATTAAAGGGAGGGATTGAAAGCTTTGCGACGGCTGGTGCAGCCAAAATACGGCCAACCGCGTCTTCCAGCGGTACCTGTGCGGTTGAGATAAGACGCTTCCCGGCGCGCTCCTCAATCTCACCAAAAGCTTCTTCCATGGAAACAAACTGCAGCATAATACCTCGCTAAGAATCGACGTTGACAGAGGTCGGTTCGGTGAGTTCGAGCTCATATCCTGCTTCAACCCAACCGTCCGTCCCTCGCGGCGCCCAAAATACATTCGTGTAGCCCGCACGAGCCAGATGCTGAACGGCATTCCAACCCATCCAACAGTCGCTCACACAATAAATGAGAACCGGATACCCTTTATCACCGCCGGTAGCTTGAGCGACGGCATCTAGAAAATACTTCAGCATATCAGCCGATGGCTTACCGTAGCCGACGTTCGGAAGCCATATACTTCCCGGTATGTTGTAACGGGGCTCATAACCTGACCACGAGCCATCGAGCTCGTCGTATCGAACTCCCGAGATCGAAAGAACGTCGACTAGAGCAACCTTACCTGAATCGATTAACTGCCTCACGCCCGCAGTATCAAGCACAGTCCCACCGGGCACTTCGTTGGGCACCGGGTCGGTGTAGTGATGAATACGTAGACCCGTCTCGGAATCAAAATCTGAGTTTTGAGCCATCGCGACCGGAACGGCCGCGATGTAAGAGGCAATCAGGAGAGCGATCGCCTGAAAAATGATGCGCATTATTTCTGGCTTGCGTAGAACGCCGCAATATCAGCAATATCTTGATCGGACAGAGCCGCTGCCATGCCGTACATAATCGCCGCTTGGTAGCCCTTACGATCCTGCGTCTTATAGGCCTTCAATGCCCCCTCGATATAGGCCGCGTTCTGCCCAGCCAGGCTAGGATAGTTTGGCACCATAGCCTTACCGTTCATACCGTGACATCCGGCACAAACAGCAACCTTCGCCTTGCCGGCGCCGGCATCACCGGCCGCAACCGCTCCAACACTCACCACAGCGGCCATGACCGCAACTAGGATCTGTTTCATTTACGCTCCTCAATAAATCGCGAATTTACGAAAACTAACTCCGCACGCATGCACGCGCTAGAAAAATCAGCAGATAGATAGTACTTCATTTTTTAAGGGAAAAAATCCACAATCTAGTAAGTGAACGGTGGCTACGCCCTAGCTCAACAAAAAACTTTCGGAGAGAACCAGAATGAACTTCCGCAAAACTTTCACAATGGTGTGTTTGATCATCGGCACGAGTTTCGCCAATTGCTGGGCTCAAACACCTGTCAGCTACAAAGAGCTAGCGGCCGATTTCTATGATGCCGACGGTAATATCGCGGTCGTGCTGCTCCATGGCACCCTCGCCCACAATAGGATGGAAATCATCAAAACTATCGCGACACTTATTTCAGAGGACTACGGCTACCCAGTTCTAACACCAAACCTCTCGCTCAACGATAAAGATCGGATGGGTGAAAAGATCCAAACGTCGACCAAAGGATACGCGGCGCTAACCGCCTGTGACATCGAACACACACACAAATACGAGGACGCGATATCGGAGCTGGGAACATGGGTCGAGTACCTAAAAAACGAAGGGTTTGAAAAAATCGTAGTCACTGGCCACTCTCGTGGGGGTCGTCAGGTGTCTGCGTTCCTGGCAGACAACAACGACCCTTCGATAGTTGGTGGCGTCCTAATCGCATCAGGCCTTTCTCGGAACGAGCGAAACATAGAAAACTATCGAAAGGACACTGGCCTCGACCTCACAGAACTACTCAAGCAATTCTCGAAACTCCCGCCGGATCAATACGTTGATGTTCCTAAGTTTATCTACTGCGAAAAACCTCGCGTGACCGCCGGCGCGTTTATCTCAGAGTACGCAAATAATCCCTCACATAGCGCCCCGTATAACGTTAAAAAAATAAAGAACATCCCGGTACTCGTAATTGGGGGCTCAGAAGATACTGTTGTCCCGAACATCGAATCGGACTTCGCGAGCCTCTCTGATCAAAGCAACCTGACGGTCGAGGTCATCGAGGGTGCCGATCATTTTTTCCGCGATCTGTATGCGGACGACGCGGCCACAATGATCGTAGATATGATCGAGAGCATCTGATGGCTAGAGGCGCACTGGCCGCAATTCTTCTCGCGCTGGCCGTTACTACAAACGCTGGTTCTGCTATAGAAGAGCCAGCGTTCTCTAGCCCAGACTCCCGCTCGTGGGTCGTGATGGTCACCCAACCCGGGTGCTCTTTTTGCACCCGGCTCGAGCGTGAGATACTGCAACCGCTCCGAGCGTCGGGGGAGTTCCAAGAGAAAGTCCGTTTCACTACGGTCGATATCGGTGTAGCTTCTCCGATGATCGATTTCGATGGATCAAAAACAACAACCGTAAAGTTTGCCAACAGATACCAGGGCTTCGGAACCCCGACTTTACTCTTTCTGAGCCCAGATGGCGATGCGCTGGCGCCTCCGAAGTTTGGTGTTCCGGATATCATCGACTTCTATGCTTACGAGATAGAAGAGACTATTAGGAAACTGCCGGCCGTTAACTAGAATAAAAATAAATCATTCTCTCTACCGTCCAGTATATACCCACACCTCCGATCATGAGCGAGCCAGGGACGACCACAGATCGCCGATAGATTTCTGGGTGAGAAAACCAAATCGTGATCGCCAAATAAGCGGCGGCGAGTAAGGCAACCTGACCGAACTCTACACCCACGTTGAACCAAAGAAGTGCGGCCGCATACAGGCCCTCAGGTAAGCCGAACTCAGTCAAAATTGCAGCAAAACCTAAGCCGTGTAGGAGACCGAACGCAAATACAACAGGCAGTCGAAACCGACTAAGGCGCTCACTCGCTAAATTCTCAAACGCCACATACGCGATGGACAAAGCGATCAAGGGCTCAACAACCTGCGGGGGAAGATTAACTAATCCAAAAACACCCAAAGAAAGAGTCAGGGAGTGCGCGATCGTGAACATCGTCGCCTGAAGCAGGAGCGGTCTCAGACGCATCGATATCAAGAAAATCCCAAGAATAAATAATATGTGATCGAGCCCCTTCGGCACGATATGGAGGAACCCCGCAGAAACATAAACCGATGCGATCGACCAAAACGTTGGCTTGGTGAATACCTCCGTCAATGAGAAAGGCTCGGATGGCTTATCATCTTTGACCCACTGGTGACCAGACCAGTGATACTCACCTGCCTCTTCATTCACCTGACGGACACGGACAGCCTGGTCGCCAAACCTCAACGGATAATACCACTGGAGGGAAGTTGACCCGCCAGGAATGACACCAACCAGACGAATCACGCTGGCTCGAGGCACCTTGGTGTAGCCAGGTGGCGCGATATCAATCACACCCATCTGCAATGGAACCGACACCCCGTCTACGATCAAATCCACACCCTCCAATAACGTTGGATGAAATGAGACGAACTGCTCCCTAAGATCATCCGCCTCAAGCTCCCTCAAGGCATCGTATTGATCAGCATTGGGGGCCTCCTGCGTGTTTCGGTATCGGCCGTTAATTCCTGTCAGTAACGCCTCGATGCTTGTGCGAATTTCAATACTCACTCGAGTATCAGAAAACACACTAATTTCGACTAAGGCAGGCTTCACAACATCCGCATAAACTGGTAAATATAAGCTTATAACCGTTAAGAATAACGAAAGTTTTTGAAGGATCTTTTGCAAACGAACTACACTCGGGCG
Source organism: Gammaproteobacteria bacterium (assembly GCA_010024125.1). GTDB lineage: Bacteria > Pseudomonadota > Gammaproteobacteria > Pseudomonadales > Litorivicinaceae > HIMB30. Next base: position 4,424 of record RGHP01000132.1, read on the forward strand.
TGGAAGTAAGTGAACCCGGATGCTAGCACAGCAGAATCACCCTTCAAGGAATTCGTTGAGAAACAGCAAGGACAACCA
>RGHP01000133.1 GCA_010024125.1 Gammaproteobacteria bacterium
CAGGTACCTCGATAACCGTGAAACGAGCGCCAAGTACTTCGATGGAATCTCCTTCGGAAACAGGATTGGATGGCCCTTTGAGTGCTTTCTTAGAGCCGATCACCTGGATTTGGCCATAACGAGAACAGAGGTCCTCAACGCCACCTTGGTGGTCGCCATGCCAATGCGTGAGCAAAATCCCAGATAAAGAGAGTTGATGTCTATTGAGAAACTCGATGACAGGGAGTGCATCACCCGGATCCACCGCCCAAGCCGAAATACCATCCGAAATGAGCCAGATGTAGTTATCGCTAAATGCTTGGACTTGGTGGACTTGAAGCATTAACCGTTATCCGAATCAGCCATCGCTGTAATATTGAAGCCGTTGTCGACATAGATGATCTGCCCAGTAATACCGGCAGCTAAATCTGACGCCAAAAAAGCGGCCGTATTGCCAACTTCTTCAATCGTTGTATTTCGGCGCAACGGAGTCCGTGATGCGTTGTAGTTAAGCATCGAACGAAAATCTTTGATCCCACTCGCAGCGAGCGTTCGGATTGGTCCTGCAGAGATCGCATTCACGCGATGACCTTTGGGTCCCATCGAAGTCGCGAGGAACCGGACACCGGCTTCCAATGAAGCCTTTGCGAGCCCCATAACATTGTAGTTTGGCATGGTCTGTACGGCGCCCAGATAGGACAGAGTGATGATGCTACCATTGCGCCCTTCAAGCATCGGTTGAGCGGCTTTTGCCAAGGCAACCAAACTGTATGAAGAGATATCGTGAGCAATTCGAAAGCCTTCGCGTGTTGTGACGTCAACAAAACTACCGCTCAGTTGATCGCCGGGGGCAAAGCCAACGGCATGTACCACAATATCGATCGCATCCCACTGTTTACCCAAACCCTCGAAAACGGCATCAATCTCGTCATCGCTTGCAACGTCACATGGGAAACACAAATCAGGAGAGGTCCCCCAACCTTCAGCAAAGCCTAAAACACGGTCCTTAAGCTTGTCGTTTTGGTATGTAAATGCCAATTCAGCACCCTCGCGATGCATCGCTTCTGCGATACCGTATGCGATTGATAATTTACTGGCGACACCAACAATTAGTGCACGTTTGCCGGAGAGCATTCCCATTGCATGTCCTTTTTCAAGTCTTGAAGCATAATAGCACAATGGTAACATGACCTTATGGCAGTTCAGAGCGTGTTTAGACTCGGCTTACAAGAAAAACAGCGGGCATGGGATCGCTGGATAGCAGGTCGTCTCGGACATAGGATTCAAGTCGAGGAGCGTCGCCTTGCGCGCCGTGAATTGCGCAGGCTATTTGGTCAGGTTGTGATTCAGGTTGGCGGTACGGCTGGATTTCCTCTCATAGCAGATTCACTCGCACCGGTCAGATTCCATGTTGTGTTCGGTGGTGACTTACCTAAAGTTTCGCACTGTCCGATAATTGTTGCAGAAGACAATCTACTTCCTTTCCCGACTGATTCAGTTGATATCTTGGTTCTTCAGCATTCTCTGGATATCAGTGCACATCCTCATCAAGTGTTACGCGAAGCAGAGCGTGTTTTGCGACCAGGCGGGCGCTTGCTTCTTTTTGGTTTCAATCCGACATCAAGTTGGGGGTTGAGACGCTTATTGAGTACGCCGTTGGATAGCCTACTTCCCTGGCATGCCCGCTTTATGCGTCGATCGCAAATTGAGGATTGGTGCCGACTGTTAAACTTGGCACCCGAACTCTCAAGACATGCTGTCTATGGTTTACCTTTCGCGAAGAAGGGGATTCGTAGGCTTTTTAAGAGCTTGGAACACCGGATGGCTCGAAATGAATGGCCGGTTGGGGCAGTGTATTGTCTCAGAGCAAAGAAAGAACGAAACGCATACATTCCTGGTAAGCCAAGTCCACTTGGGCGCTTGGCTTCAGTTGGAAAGACACTTAAGCCTGCGGTTGGGATGCGCCGGAAGCCAGTATTGCGCGTAGTGCCGAAACAGGATGGCGCACCGCCCGATCTGACAGGCGCTTGACTTGAGAGCGGCAAGAATAACCGGTTGCAAGGATCTCTTCATCCCCCTGCGTTGAGCCCTCAACTTTTGGTTTCCAGCTCTGGGCATAAATCGTTTTTGATGTGTCTAGATTAGCCTTTTCATGTCCGTATGTGCCGGCCATTCCGCAACATCCAACAGATTCAATCTCAAGTGATTGACCTGCCATTGCGAAAATTGGCTTCCACAGCCCCAATGACTCTTTGGCATTTGTCGCTTCTGTGCAGTGAGCAAATAGTCGGAAACGTTTGACTGGCAATGTTGTCGTAACGGCACCTCCAACTAAGTGCTTGGCAATGAATTCCTGTACAAGTTCAACTTGAGGGACCTCGATCGCAGCTTCTTTATATTCCGAGCGATAGGTCATGGTCATCGATGGGTCGAGTCCGATCATTGGTAGATCAAGCGCTTCAATCTGCCGCAACTTGCTCGCATTGGATTCACCGAGACGCTTGAACCAACCCAAGAAGCCGTGAACGTGTAGTGGTTTTCCGTTCGGGTGGAATGGCATCAATGATGGCTCAAACTCGAGCAGCTTGAGTAATTCAAATAGATCAACCACCACTGATGTTTCGAAGTAACTGGTAAAGGCATCCTGAACAACGACGACCTGCCTGCTAAACCGCTCAGGGTCATTTATCTTCATTTCTGCAAGTCGCTGAATGTCTGTTACTTGGAAACCGGCTTCGGCGATCGCGCGATGCGGATCGATCCCTGATAGCGAGGGCGAATCAACCAACCCTAAGCGCGCAAATAACCACTTACCAAGGCTTGATTCCACGAGCGTGTTATAGATCTTCGGAACTTGAGCTGCAATCGGAAGTACATATTCCAATGTACCAACAATCCAGTCTTTAACGGGACGTGAGTACCGTGTGTAGTAAGCACTTAAGAAGTGGCTTCGGAATGTTGGAACGCTGACTTTGATCGGACACTGACCCGTGCATGATTTACACGCCAAGCAGGTCGACATCGCCTCAAAGACTTCATGATTAAAGTCGTAGTTGGATTGCGAGCGATTCAATGTCCGCATGACGCGAGCAGGTAGCCCCAAGATTTGTTGGCCGATTGTAAGTGTAGGTATCGATTGCAAACCGTGATCTGACAGACGCGTCACCCATTCGCGCATCAAACCCGCACGACCTTTCGGCGTGTAGCGTCTATCGCGGGTTGCTTTCCAACTTGGGCACATCCGGTCATCGAGGTCGTAGTTATGGCATGCACCGTTGCCGTTACACAGGAGTGCTGTGCTCGCTGTTGACTGCAATGCTGGTGTAATCCGACGATCATTCGCTCCACGCGTCGGCACTTCATCGATTTTGAGAAGCGCTGAGTCTGGCGATGGTCCAGCGATTTTTCCAGGATTTAACCGATTGAGTGGGTCAAATAGCGCTTTGACTTGGCAAATGGCAGGGTAGAGTTCACCGAAGAACAGTGGCGCGTACTCAGAACGGACCCCTTTACCATGTTCACCCCACAGTAGGCCGTGATATTTCTTTGTTAAATCAACGACTTCATCAGTAATCTTGCGGACCATGTTCATGCTGTCTGGGTTTTTCAGATCTAGCAGTGGACGAACGTGCAACACTCCTGCGTCGACGTGACCGAACATTCCGTAATCCAAATCATGCTCATCGAGAAGATCTCGAAATTCGCCGATGTAGGGTGCCAAGTTTTCTGGCGGGACACAGGTGTCCTCAACAAACGCGACTGGCTTCTTGGCGCCTTCAACACCGCCAAGTAATCCAACTGCGCGTTTCCGCATCGCCCAAACTTGCGACACTTGGCTTCTGCCGCGGGCAATTGCGTGAGCAAACGATCGCCCGCCGTTTTGTGCAACCGTTTCAAGATGTTTGCTGAATCGATCGACCTTGTCTGCAAGAGAACCCGCATCAAAATCGGTAAATTCGACAAGATTAATCCCTTGAAGGGTTTTATCAGACTGCGGAAAAAAGTCGGCGACGCTATCCCAAATAAAATCATTCATTGCGAGGTTGAGTACTTTGGAGTCAACCGTCTCGATTGAGGTTGCGCCGTGCGTCATGAGCTCTCGAGCATCAAATAGCGCATCCATAAAGGATTCATACTGAACAGCGACCAATGCCACTTCGGTTGGTAACGGTTCTAAATTAATCACCGCCTCGCTGATAAACGCCAGTGTTCCCTCAGAACCACAGAGCACCGCATTTAGATCAATTAGACCATCTTCGGTTCTCACATGCTTTAAGTCGTACCCAGTCAGGCATCGATTCAGCTCAGGGAACCCAGCTGCGATTTTTTCTTGATTGGAGTCGTGCAGCTCTCGAAGGGCATTTCCAATCCGAAATTCAGTCGAATTCTTTGGAAGGGCATCAAGTTCTTCGTCGCTCATGACACGTGTGTCAAGTTCTTCGCCGGTCAAGAGAACAGCCTTCAGCCTAATCACATGATCGCGCGTCTTCC
>RGHP01000134.1 GCA_010024125.1 Gammaproteobacteria bacterium
AGATTGTTTTTTATCATTATTAATGAAAAACATTCGAACAAAACTTAAACTAATAAAATTTTATTAATTTTTAACCCTAAGGTACAATCAGAGGAGTTATCTCGGGGTATAGACATGAGAATCAGGCTTGGCCTTATCGGGAACGCGATCGCAAAATCGAGAGCTCCAGCACTGCATCGATTCCTAGGAAAGCTGCACGGGTTTGACCTCACCTACGATCTATTCGACCCAATGAGCAACCAAAACGACCGGTTTGTCGCGCAATTACAAACGCTACGGGACGAGGATTATCATGGTTGCAACATCACTTACCCCTTCAAACAAATAGCTATGCATTCAGTTCAACATAGTGAAGCATCAGCTCAGCTGGTCGGCGCGACAAATACGTTGAAGTTCTCGGGGGAGACTTACGCGATAAATACTGACTACTCAGGGTTTATGCGCGCAATCAGCTCGAAACTAGATAAACATGAAATCGGGTCCGCTCTCATCCTGGGGGCTGGAGGTGTCGGGCGCGCGGTGGCGTTCGGACTCGCCTCATTTTCGGCTGGGACTTGCTACATATTTGATCCCTCAGCAGACAAGGCCCTGGAATTGGTCGATGCGTTGCATAAACATGACCTTGACGCGGAAGTTGTCCAGCAATCGGAGCTAGAGGCCGTCAGCAGAGCGGTCGAGGGAATCCTCAACTGCAGCCCAGTCGGCCACTATCAGTCCCCTGGAGTACCAATTAATCCGAACTACATCGGTAATCAGACCTGGGCGTTTGATGCAGTCTACACGCCTCTCGAGACAGAGTTTCTGAAGACATGCCGAGAAACAAATCTAAGGATTGTGTCTGGCTTCGAGTTGTTTTTTTATCAGGGCCTGGATTCCTTTGAGTTCTGGACAGAACAGAAGGCAAACGATAAAGATGTCAGAGAGGCATTTATTCGTGAGTCTGGCATCGACGCAACGCTCATCTGAACCTGGCTAAAAAATCTTGCACCTCAAGAAGAGATGGTATGGAGCTAGACGCTCCCGGTCTGGTGACTGAAAGCGCAGCCGCTGCCATCGCGAATATAATCGAGTCCCGGAAGCTTGACCCGTCGACGATGGCGGCCGCAAGCGCACCGTTAAAGCAATCACCCGCCGCGACCGTGTCGACCGCTGTAACGTCAAAAGCGGGCAACCACTCTCCTTTGACGCCATCTTCACTATACGCGACTCCCTGCTCACCCATCGTGAGGATCACGGCCTTGAAACCTCCTCGTTCCACGAGTGCGATGGCGCCTTGGATCGCGTCCTCTGAGTCTTTGATCCTCCGGTTCAGCAAGCGTTCAGCCTCATGCTGATTGGGGGTCAAGATGTCGACAACGGTAAACACATGCTCTAAATCGTTTTTAGGTATCGGCGCGGGATCTAGGATCGTCACGCCACCGGCGTCAGATATTTTCTTCATCACCTCAACAGTCACGTCGAGGGGGGTCTCTAACTGACACAATCCAACTACCGTTCCCTCAAACGCGAATTCAGAAATCTGTGAAGAGGTCCACGAGAGATTTGCGCCACCCGACACTGTGATTGAGTTGTTACCGTCCTTATCCACGTGGATAAGCGCCATCCCTGTCCGGCTCCCTGAATCACGACGGATATCAGAGGTCGCCACACCCAGAGCCGCCAGCTCCGACTCCACAAATGAACCGAAGTGGTCGGCGCCAACCGCACCAATGAATTTAACCGGGGCTTTGCTCAAGCGACTCGCCGCCACGGCCTGATTGAGGCCCTTGCCCCCGAGACCGATCCGATAATCAGACCCATGTTTGGTCTCACCCAACTTGGGCAAGCTATCCACGTCCACAGAAACATCGACGTTGGCTGAACCAAAGACTACGACTGCCACTGCGGGTCTCTCAATGCCTGAATTCTTCCGCGGTAGAACTCTGTACCCTCTTCAATTTTTTCGAGAATAGGCTCCAGCGCCCAGTGCTTCTCGAAGATGTCTTCGGGGACCGCTCTCGAGAATGATGACTGGATCGTACCCAGTCGTTGGTGATATGCCTTGGCAAGCTTCGGGTAGCCCATCCCTTCGGTTGCGGCGGAGAGGACCAAGAATCGGGCTAGTTCGTTCGCCAGTTCGGTATGTATCTCGCCCTCGTCTTCAAGCCAGCGATATAGATCAGGATGAAAGTTATTGAAGACCCCGCAAAAGCCACTGGCCCCGGACTTCATCGCCTCAAATGCGATCGCGGCGTTGGCGTTACTGATCACAAGGCTCGAGTTTTTTGTGAGTTCTAGGCGGCGCCGGACTGTCTGTATGTCGCAGGACACGTCCTTGAGGATCACAAACCTCGGGTCTTGCGCGAAGTAGGCGATCTCATCGTCCGACAGTAACCGCCGGTATGGCGCAGGGCACTCGTAGAGGCCGAGCCGCAAATCGGGTGGTAGCTCTTGTTTCAACGTCTCAACCGTCTTGAATAAGAACTCGGATCCCAAATTATCTGGGTCCAGCCGGTTCGTGACAAAAACCAGGCAATCGATACCTGTGGCAGCTATTTTGGTCAATTCAGTGATCTGGTCTTCTAGAGTCACTCCTACGTGGCCCGACGCGATAACTGGCAGCCGACCGTCGACTACTTCGACCGTGAATCGCGCCAGCGCCTCACGCTCATTCAAATCCAAGTAGAGCATTTCCGATGACTGGCAGACAGCGAACAAAGCTTCACTGCCCCGCTCTAAATACCACTCAGTGAGTCTTTCTTGACTTTCCCAATCGATGCCTCCGTGATCATCGAAAGCCGTCAGCATGACCGGAATGATTCCTTTGATTTTGTTAGTCATGGAGCTCGATTTCCTTATCTAACCGCTCACAGAGTGTCATACAGCGTCTGGTGAGTAGAGTCTATCAACGCTAGTAACCGAGAGACCGCGGGACCCACAAAACAATGTCGGGCACCAGAATCATCACAAATAAAGCCGCGACTAAAATTCCAAGGAATGGCCATATCTCCCGAATCATGTCTTTAAGTGGTATCTGGCTAACCGCGCTGATAACAAACAGAAGTATGCCATAGGGTGGTGTGACCAAACCGATCATCGAGTTCACAACGATCAGAACCCCGAAGTGGACTAGATCGATCCCTAGCGCGTTACATGTCGGTATGAACAGAGGGACGATCACAAGAATGATAACAGTCGCGTCTAACACACAACCCAAAAGCAAGACCAGCATATTCACTATGATTAAAAAGACCAGAGGACTAACGTCCGATCCGGCCATCACATCTGAAATCATCTGAGGCACGTTTTCTTGGATCACCACGTACATCAGGATCATGGACGCGCCAATCACAACCCCAACGGACGCCGCAGACCGCGCACTGTCCACGAACACGTCATAGAGGGTCTTGAATTTTAGAGTGCGATACAAAAAGGCGGAAACTAAAAGCGCGTAAAAGGCGGCGATCGCGGCAGCCTCTGTCGGCGTAGTGACCCCAGAGTAAATACAAGTCAGAAGGATCACCGGCATCAGCAAAGCTGGAGCCGCATTCAAGGTAATACCGGGAAGCTTTATTAGTGGTATCGCCTCCTCTTCTCCAAAATTACGCTTGTGGGCTATCCAAGCGTTCGTACCCATCAAAACAGCGCCCATAATCAGGCCCGGAACAATCCCGCCGAGAAAGAGAGCCGCGATCGAGGTGTCAGAAACGAGCGCGTATAACACGAGCGGTATTGATGGGGGAATGATCGGGCCTATAGTTGCCGTTGCCGCCGTAATCGCGGCAGCATATCCAGGGCTGTATCGCCCGCTCTTGATCATCATATCGATGATCAACTTTCCGATGCCGGCAGCGTCGGCGACTGCCGAGCCAGACATCCCGGAAAAAATGAGGCTCGCAACGACGTTAACATGACCAAGGCCACCCCTAAAGCGACCCACAAGAGCGACACAGAATTTGAGCAATCGATCCGAAATCGAACCTGCGTTCATAATATTTGCAGAAACAATGAAGAGCGGAACCGCTAACAACAAGAAACCGTCAAAAAGCCGCTGGACCATCGTTTCGCCAGCGATAGCAAGATCTTGACCGGCGACCCCTAAGTAAATTAGTACCCCAACGATGATTGAGTAGGCCACTGGCATACCAATAGCCGCTGTTCCAAACAGGCCAAGTAAGCCGAGTAGAAGCTCAAGACTCATCTGACTACAAATCCTTAAACATAGTATCAGTCAGCATCTGGCTCTCCACGGAGGACCGAGACTACAGACCAGGAATAGCGAACAACCAAAGCAATCATCAGAAGCACGTAAGGCGCAAAAAGCCACTTGATAGCAATTTTATCCCCAGTGAATGGCACTCTGAGTGTCTGGATTTTTTTCAATTCCATTAGCCGGCTTCCGAAAATCGCATCCCACATCGGGGCTAGAGAAGCCAGCATCGC
>RGHP01000135.1 GCA_010024125.1 Gammaproteobacteria bacterium
CGGACGATATCAATGCCGACTGCGAGCAGGATAATCATGCCAAGAACGATCATCTGCCAGAACGTATTCAATTGCGCGAGCGTAAGACCGTTATTAATGAGTTTTAGGAGAATTACGCCCAAAAAGGTTCCGAGGATCGATCCCCGGCCACCAAAAAGCGATGTACCGCCGATCACAACTGCCGCGATTGCGTCCAACTCCCACATTTGACCGTAATCGCTTTTCGCGTAGGGCGCACGCCCCAAAAACATCAACGCGCCAAAGGCAGCTGTAAACGAGCAGATGACGTAGGCGAGTGTTTTATACAAACGCACGTTGATACCCGCCTGACGTGAACCTTGCTCATTGGACCCAATCGCGTAGGTATATCGACCAAGCTTTGTGTGCTTCACAATCAGCCCAAGAACGATGAAAAACAAAATAAAGATCACCAGACTCATCTGGAATGTCCGGAAGTATTCAAGCCAGTTCGCATCGACCCACTGACCGAGGGGCAAAAGGAATTCAGGTAGAGTTCCGTCCTTGTATCCCTGACGTAGAGGAGATAACGGATTATAGCGACCAAAAAAATCAAATAGTGAATCAAGCTTCGGTGTCGCCTGCGCACCTGTCGTTAGGTGTCCTGTACCACGCCAAATCGACAGGCCCGCCAAAGTAACAATAAAAGCCGGCATCCCGAATCGGGCGACCAGTGTCCCATGAATCAATCCGATCGACAGTCCGAGGCCGATACCGAACAAAACGGCAAGCACCGGCGGAAAACCCCAATACGAAGCAACATATCCCGTCAAAGCTGCTGTCATACCCATGACAGAGCCCACAGACAGGTCAATCCCAGCAGTCAGGATCACAAGCGTCATCCCGCCAGCGATCACACCAAGTGCTGCTGAGTTATTTAAAATCGTCATCAGATTGGATGGATGGAAGAATGAACGTCCGTCGGTCACTAACTCAATCGCAATCGCGAGAATCACTACCGCCAGAAGAGCACCAGACCAGTCTTTTTTAAAGTAGCCCGCCAACAGTTGAGCAAACCGATCGTAGAATGTTCTGTTATCCACAACACACCCCTGAAGTTTCTAGAGAAGAGAAAATGCCCCGGAAGAGCTTCCGGGGCACAGGTATTACATACCGATCAGCTTTTTGTACTCAGCTGAAGTTTTTGGTGTCACAAGGAATGTTCCTGTATCAATACGCTTTGATACCGTCTCACCCTTCGCTGCAGCAACCGCAGTTTTGATACCTTCATAACCCATCTTGTAAAGCATCTGAGCGGTATCAACATGAACCCAACCCTTGTCCATCGCAACGATTGCGTCGGTCGCGCCGTCAAAACCAACAAGCTTCACGTCACCCGCGCCGTAGCCCAAGTTCTCGAGAGCTGCTTTCGCGCCCATGGTGCCGCCATCCCAAGCGTTTACAACCATTTTCACATCTGAGTGCTTGTTCAAAAGCGCTTCAACACCAGCCTGTGCTTGATCAGAGTTCCACTCTGTAGGAACGATGAGAATTTCTGATTTAGAACGTGACGCCTTGAATCCTTTCATGAAGCCATCGCGACGCTCTTGGCCGGTCGACTGCGCCTGGTTACCTGTTACGTAAATAATCTTGTCGCCGTCTTTAATCAGCTTCGCCGCTTCCTTACCCTGAATTTCAGCGACCGCTTCGTTATCTGTCGCAACAAATGATGTTACGTCAGCCCCAGAAACACCGGTATCAACAGCGACAACTGGAATTCCGGCACTCATTGCGGCATTAACGGCCGGTGCGATGCCCGCTGAATCAACAGGAGCGACAGCAATTGCATTCACACCCTGTGCCGTCAAGTTTTCAAATACTTCCAACTGAGACGACAGATCACCCTGGAATGCAGGGCCAACGGTAATGAGCTTCGCGCCCACTTCTTTAGCAGCGTCAGCGGCACCATTGTTGATCATTATCCAGCCAGCGTTTGTTGCTGATTTTGTGATGTAGCCAACAGTAATCTTACTATGACTCCCAGCCATCGCTGAAAGAGAAACAGATGCGGCAACTGCGCCTGCAACTAGAATCTTTGCGAATGATTTCATCGAGTTATCCTCTTTGCGTTTATGTTTATCGGTCCCGCACTTTTCGCGGTTAGCGCTACTCTCTCAAGTTTGTAGTGGTAATGTCAATAAATAAATCTATTTGATTTAATTATCCAAAATGGTTAGATTAATCAGACAGTCATAACAACAGAGATATTTCATGAAATATGTTCTCGAGACTCACGGACTCACCAAGCATTACGGCGGTGTGCACGCATTAAACGATGCAGACTTTTTTCTTGAGCCAGGCGAACATGTCGCGGTCGTTGGGGATAACGGCGCAGGTAAATCAACCTTCGTAAGGAACATCACGGGCGTTGAGCAGCCAACCGAAGGACGCATCCTGTTTTATGGAGAGGATGTCAGTTTCAGTTCGCCCTTAGACGCTCGTGAAGCGGGTATTGAAACCGTTTACCAAAATCTGGCTCTCGCTGATCACCTGGATGTGCCGGCCAATATTTTTCTGGGCCGAGAAGATGCCTACGACTCAATCAAGATTCCGGGACTACCATTCTCAATTCCGCTTGGCCCATTTGCTTGGATGAAAGCAGGATCGATGCTCGAACACGCGACCGAGCTCCTTGAGAAAACCGGTGTAAAGATTCCCGATCTCTCTGAATCACTTGCCGGAATGTCCGGCGGTCAGCGTCAATGTGTCGCGATTGCGCGCGCAGCCGGTTGGGGCGAGAAGCTCATCATCATGGACGAGCCAACAGCGGCCCTAGGTATCCAAGAAACAACTCGGGTAGAGAACATTATTCGCGGATTAAAGGAACAAGGGATCCCTGTAATCATCATCTCCCACAACCTCCGCCAAGTATTTAATTTGGTGGATCGGATATGGGTATTCCGACAAGGTCGAATCGTCGGCAACAAAAGGACGGCAGAAACAGAGCCCAATGAAATCGTCTCGATGATCACAGGCCTCGACCAAGGCGTTCACGATAACGCGAGCTATATTTAATGCAGTCACGCACTATTCAATCCCGCGGATCGAATCAAGTCGCTGTACGGCAGTACAACGAGCGACTGGTTCTACAAACGATCCGCCTGAATGGCCCTCTACCGAAAGCCGAACTTGCACGACTCATTGGACTCACCCCTCAAACAGTCACCCACATCGTTCGCGATCTCGAAGCAGATGGGCTTTTAGTGCGCGGAGAGCCCGAACGAGGACGCGTTGGGCAGCCATCAGTCCCATTTGACTTAAATCCCGATGGCGCCCAATCAATTGGGATTCACATTGGGCGACGATCAACCGAGATTGTTTTAATCAACCAAGTCGGGAACATTCTCGCCAAACTCAGTACGGTTTACGCCTACCCAGAACCTGAATCGATTTTAGACTTCATCAGCTCAAGCTACCGTTCGCTAATCAAACGCAAATCGTGTCATCCCGATCGAATAATGGGCGTTGGGGTATGTGAACCAGGCAACATTGCAGGATGGCAACAGCTCTTGGGTGCACCCAGTGAGATACTTGAATCATGGCAATCGATTGATCTCGGCGCGGCAATTGAGCAAGCGATTGGTGTGGCTCCTCTCTTTTGTAACGATGCATCGGCAGCTTGCGGCGCTGAACTCCTGTTCGGGCAAGGCCGACATTACGCCAATCACCTCTACACCTACATTGGCTCGTTTATCGGTGGCGGGCTCGTTCTCGATGGAAACCTCGTCATCGGTCGAGGCGGTAATGCAGGTGCGATCGGCTCGCTACCACTTGGGCCCAAGAGCAAAGATCAGCTCATTGATCACTCAAGCCTTCTTCAACTCGAAGAGGCACTCGTCTCATCTGGGCTCGATCGAACCACACTCTGGAAGGATCCAAACGGATGGGAAGAATACCGAGGTCTTGTGAAAAATTGGATTGACGATGCCGCCCCAGGTATTGCGATGGCCGCCCTCTCAGCAACAGCATTGGTCGAACTCGATGCATTGATCATCGATGGCGCTTTTCCGGATTGGGTCAAAACAGAGCTCGCCACAGCAATCGAAGAAGCCTCAGACACCCTCAACTGGGAAGGTATTGAACGACCAATTCTTATCGAAGGGACCTGCGGATTCCACGCACGCGCGCTTGGGGGCGCAGCACTGCCACTGCTATCTCAGTTCGCAGCAGATCATCAGAGTTTAATGAAAGCACCTGCCTGAGCCGGCAGTATTGACGAAAGTCCTCGAGCATAAATTCGACGTCCCTGTCGATGCCCGAATCCTTCCTTAAAGTTCCCAATCCTTCGGGATACCGGAAACCGGCTATG
>RGHP01000136.1 GCA_010024125.1 Gammaproteobacteria bacterium
CTCGGATCTCCTGGCGGTAGCCGAATCATCAGTTATGTCGCGCAGACAATCATTGCCTTGATTGATTTTGATATGTCGCCTCAGGATGCTGTGAATCAAGGGCGAATCAGTAGCCGAAATGGATCCATTGATATCGAGAAAGAGACTGAAATGATGGCGTTTGAATCGAACTTGGCGAGCAGGGGGAACGAAGTCAAAGCCCGTGATTTGAATAGTGGGATCCACGTCATTAAAGTGCTACCGAGTCAGTTAATCGGTGGCGCTGATCCTCGTCGTGAAGGGATTGCTCTGGGGCGTTAACGGTTTGAAGGAGCCTTCGATGCACAATCCATGGTTTGTGTTTGCATGTTCGCTTTTGGTTATCAAAACGATCTGCTTCGTAGCCTATGTCAATATGATTTCATGAGGGGCCCAAATAAGCGCAAACCGAATCGATCATCATCGGTCGTTTGGCGACCTTTGGGTGTGAGACAAATTGATCTATTAATGAGTAAACGCCGGGAGTGAATTCGTGAGCACAATAGGAACACCATTTACAACAACTGCCAAACGCGCACTGCTATGCGGTTCAGGCGAACTTGGGAAGGAAGTTGTGATTGAGCTGCAACGCTTAGGAGTCGAGGTCATTGCTCTTGATTCCTACGCCAATGCGCCTGCGATGCAAGTGGCTGATCGCAGTCATGTTCTCAATATGCTTGACCCGGTGGCTCTGCGCGCTGTGATCGAGGCTGAGAATCCACATCTCATCATCCCCGAAGTTGAGGCGATCGCGACGGACACATTGGTTGAATTAGAGCGTGAGGGCTTTCGGGTGGTCCCAACTGCTCGTGCGACCAAGTTAACAATGAATCGCAAGGGAATCCGCGAGCTCGCTGCAAAAGAGTTGAGCTTGAAAACTTCAAATTACTGGTTTGCCGATACCCACGAATCCTACTTGAAGGCTGTCCAAGCTGTCGGCATCCCCTTTGTTGTCAAACCCATCATGAGTAGCTCTGGTAAAGGCCAAAGTATCGTGAGAGACCTCAATGAGGTTGAGGCCGCGTGGGACTATGCGCAAAGTGGTGGACGCACAAAAGATGTCAGTGAGGTGATCGTTGAATCGCTGATTGAGTTTGATTATGAAATCACGCTACTCACGATTCGCCACAAGGACGGTGTGTCATTTTGTGATCCCATTGGTCATGTCCAAGAGTCTGGCGATTACCAGCAAAGCTGGCAGCCGCATCCGATGTCAGAAGCGACTCTTAAGGCAGCCCAGCATATTGCTAGACAGGTAACGGGAGCCTTATGTGGTGATCATGGTCGCGGAATTTTTGGGGTCGAGCTCTTCATTAAAGGAGAGGAGGTTTTCTTCAACGAGGTGTCTCCGCGTCCACATGACACGGGCCTCGTGACTCTGATTTCTCAAGATTTATCTGAGTTTGCGTTGCACGTGCGGGCGATTCTCGAATTACCGATTCCAAATATCACGCAACATGGTCCAAGTGCGTCTGCGGTGATCCTGCCACGGGGTGATTCTGAGCAAACAGAGTTTTCGAATCTCGATCAGGCGCTCGCTGAGCCTGACACTCAGATTCGTTTATTTGGAAAGCCAGTCATTCAGGGTAAACGCCGCATGGGAGTTGGCCTGGCGCGAGGCACTACGATTGACGAAGCGTTAGACAAGGCGAAGTCGGTCGCGAACTCCGTAGCGGTTAGGTTTTAACCGAACGTACAGGCGCTCGGTTATACGCGATCCATGGATTAATGACTTGAGTGCTAGTTGCATGATGGGGTTGGTCTTTGAGGTATGTGATCATTGTCAGGCGAAGAGCGAGCTTTGAATGGAATTGTCAGTTTCAGAAATCGTCGGTGTTGGCGTTGGATCATTAATTCTTGTGTTCGCCTTGAGAGTGGATTTTCTTCAGCGTTTCCTGAAAAAGAAGCTCACTGAAAAGCCTGAATAAAAAAATCCCCGAGCGATCGGGGATAAGAGCCTTCACGATCGGCTCGTCGGAGCGTCCACTCAGGGCAGTTGCAAATTGATGACCAGGGCGCTGGCGATCAAACAAATTCCAAACATTATGCGGCTTAATTCGTCAGTCATTGTTGAGTCCTCACCTGATTTCAATACGTTCAGTATCCCGAAATAAAATGGAGGGATATTGGAGAGGTGAGGGTTTCTTGGTGAAGCTTTTGAGCACTAAGGCTTGGTTCGCTTAAATTTGAACGCATTGTGTAGATCAATGCTTAAGGAAATGCATATCAATGAATACAGAGTTTGAATCCCCAGTTCCAAGCCTGCAGCAACGCGTTGCAACTCTTGTTGAGCATCGTTATTTCACGGGATTTATCACAGTTTTGATCCTGATTAATGCAGTCACCTTGGGGCTTGAAACAGACCGTGATGTGATGGCCTCAATCGGTCGGGAGTTACACGCTTTCGATACACTGATCTTGCTGATATTCACAGTCGAGCTTGTACTGAAGTTTTACGGATACCGAATGTCCTTTTTTAAAACGGGCTGGAATTGGTTCGATCTGATCATCGTTGGTATCGCATGGATCCCAGCGAGCGGTAACTTATCGGTAATGCGGGCGCTTCGCGTCTTGCGGGTCCTCCGTTTAATCTCGGTGGTTCCTCAGATGCGTCGAGTCATTTCGGCAATCGGTCACTCAATCCCTGGGATGATTTCGGTTGTTGGCGTACTGGGTTTGATTTTCTATGTGTCGTCAGTCATCGCCACTCGGCTATTTGGCACGCATCCTGATCCCAACATGCAAGAATGGTTTGGCTCAATCAGTGCGTCTGCATATACCTTATTTCAGATCATGACGCTTGAGAGCTGGTCGATGGGCGTTGTTCGTCCGACCATGGAGTTGTTCCCATGGGCGTGGTCGTTTTTCTTACCGTTCATGCGGTACTGAATTTCTTTATCGGCATCATTGTGGATTCGATGCAGATAGCGCAAAAGCTCGAGGCTGAAGAGGAAGGTAAGCAGGGCGATCAACCAGCGACTCGCAAAGATCTGGAGGTCTTGATTGCGAAAATTGATACACTCGAGGCGCTCACCAGAGATGTTCACGACGATCAAGCGAGGAGGTGACAAATGTCCCAATTAGAACAGCAAGATCAGATTCGCGCGCTCCTAGACAGTATGCAGAGCGTATTGCTTGCGACAACGCATCAAGATGGTTCTCCTCTCGCGTCCTATACTCCCTTTGCGTTTGATGGTGAGTACACCGGTATGTGGATTCTGGTGAGTGATCTTGCCGGACATGCGCAAAATCTTGCACAGAGCCATCAATGCTCAGCGCTTGTTATTCGCGATGAGCAAGACTCTGCTCAGGTCTATGTCAGAGAGCGGCTTCAATACGAGATGCGTGCCGAGGAATGTCGCCGCGACGATACCGCTTGGGATTCGGGCGTTCAGGCGTTACGTGATCGTCACGGAGGTTTGGTTGATACGCTCACGAGTCTCACTGATTTCCGTTTATTTCACTTGCTCCCTCAATCAGGCCGTTATGTTGTGGGATTCGGCCAAGCGTATGAGCTCGCCTCTGGGTCCCTTACGGTCATTGATCATCATCTACAGGGACCGACAGGTCCACAAAAAGACTAGGCAGATCGCTGAGATTTTGTGGTACTGATTAAAATAAGTGCGATCAGTCCCGTCAGAAAGAAATTCACGATCAGTGGACCAGGACTACCCACCATAAATTGCGAAAACACGATTCCCACCGCCAAGCTGATCGCGGTCATCAACGACCCAATCACTGTGGACGCTGTTCCGGCAATCGCACCCATCGGCTCCATGGCAACGGACTGGAGATTGCCAAAGGTGAGCCCCATCAGAAATAAGACAGGCACGATATAGACGAGCAAGCCGTTCAGGGAAAGCTCCGATCCATTGATGAAGTACAAACAAAATAAACCCGACCAGACGATTTGCGATGTGAAAGCGAGTTTGCAAATTACTTCCATTCCGTAACGTCTGACGTAACGTGCATTGGCAAGCGAGGAGATGGCAATTGATGCCGCTGTCGATCCAAGTATCACAGGGAACCAGTCACCGGTTTGGTAAATATCTTGGAAAATATGTTG
The DNA here is from genome assembly GCA_010024125.1 of Gammaproteobacteria bacterium. GTDB lineage: Bacteria > Pseudomonadota > Gammaproteobacteria > Pseudomonadales > Litorivicinaceae > HIMB30. Next base: position 4,085 of record RGHP01000136.1, read on the forward strand.
CGCGCTACTCAGATAGCTGACCAGGCCCCCAAAACTCACACCGGCAGCAATCGTGAACCGAATGGTCTTTCGATTGGTAACAACTATCTTGAAAGCACTTGTCAGATGCTCGGGTGTAATGGGTCGTCGCGCGGCGAGTGTTTCAGGCTGTCTGAAACTGAACCAAACCAGTATGACGGTAGAGAAACCACCAAGGGTGATGAACAGAAGATGCCAAGAGCCTAACCACAGAACCAC
>RGHP01000137.1 GCA_010024125.1 Gammaproteobacteria bacterium
GTGCGAAACATATGGGGCTGTGGGCGGCTTTCATGCCACTAGGCACCGGACTAAGTTTTTTGTTGGCCCCATATATCATCCCCACAGACGGTTGGCGCGGACTCTGGTTATTCTCGATCATTTTCTCGGTCGCAAGCCTGCTTGGTGCGTTAATTGTTATACCGAATGACAAGCAACCGATGTCATTCTCGATCAATAAACAAAAACTGCGAAAAACTTTTTCCCAAACACCACTTATCTGGCTAGGAATAATCTTCGCGATGCATTCGCTGGTCTTTCATGTGATTCTTCAGTTCATCCCCGTCTACGGAACTCAATCGCTTCACGCTTCTTTCACGACGATTTCTCTCGTCATTGGGGCGTTTTGTATCCTCAACGTGTTCGGAAATCTAATCGCAGGGAACGCGATTCATAGAGGTGTTTCGACCAGTAGACTGATTCAGATACAGTTTATCGTAGCCCCGGTCTTAGGAATTATCGTTTTCGCGTCGGGCTTGCCCGATTTCCTCAAGCTCGGGACCATCCTATTCGGGGCGTTTTTCACGAGTATGGTACCCGCATCGTGTTTCACATTAATCGCGAAACTGGCTGACGAACCAAGTGATATTCCTGCCTTCAATGGACTAATGCTACAGGTACAAGGCGCCGGAATCTTATTTGGACCATCGTTAACAGGCTGGGCCGTAGAGTTCTTCCATTCGTGGAGCGTAGCTGGAGCGATCTTTGTGATAGGCTCAGCGATCATGTTGTTCATCGTTTACGTTAAAATCAAACCCCTAAGCGCTTCCCTCTAGGCGAAGTTGGCTGAGTGTAATTATTGTTGCCTAGGATAATTTATGAATAGCAATGCTCTAAATGTTGACGTGGCAATCGTGGGGGCCGGACCCTCAGGAATGCTATTGGCTCGTCTGTTAAAGTTAAACGGAATTTCGTCAGCGCTAGTCGAAAGACAGTCAATAAAACACGTTCTTAGTCGAATCAGGGCTGGCGTGCTAGAGCAAGGCAGCGTCGACATGATGAAACTCGCCGACATCGGCGATCGTGTGTCTTCCGAGGGCGATCAACATGCCGGCTTCTCCATTACTTACGGAAACGATTCACTGCGGATCGATTTAGAAAAGTTAACAGGCAAAAAGGTTACGGTTTACGGTCAAACAGAGGTAACCAAAGACCTTTACAAGGTTGTTCAACAAGACGGTATCCCACTATTCGAGGAGACCGGAGACTCACCCCGTATCGAGATGGACAACGATCACGCTACGGTAAGTGGCACATCAAACGGGGTACCGTTCTCGATACAAGCCAGCTTCGTCGCCGGCTGTGACGGTTTCCATGGCGTTGCGAGAAAGACGATACCCGACAATGTCCGTAAAGATTTCGAGCGTGTGTACCCGTTTGGATGGCTGGGAATCCTCTCCGAAACCAAGCCCGCCGACCACGAGCTCATCTACGCAAGTGACGACGAAGGTTTCGCGCTGTGCTCGATGAGAAACGAACGATTATCCCGCTACTACGTGCAATGCAGTACGCAAGACAAAGCAGAGGACTGGAGCGACGAGAGGTTCTGGGACGTACTGAGAGCAAGAATTCCGTCCAAAATCGCTAAGCACATGGAGACCGGGCCCTCGATTGAGAAGTCCATTGCACCGCTCAGAAGTTTTGTCTGTGAGCCAATCCAGTACAAGCGCTTGTTTTTATGTGGCGACGCCGCTCATATCGTTCCGCCGACCGGGGCAAAAGGCTTAAACCTCGCGTTCTCCGACGTGTACTATTTATCAAAAGGACTGATCGAATATTTTAATGATAACAACGAGACAGCGTTGCAAAACTACTCGACCACGGCACTCGCGAGGATTTGGAAGAGCGAACGCTTCAGCTGGTGGATGACTTCACTGCTTCATAAATTTGATGAGCAGGACTCCTTCAGCGATCGGATGCGGCGCGCGGAGTTTGATTTCTTGATGGAATCAGAAGACTATCAGCGTGCCCTGGCAAACAACTACATCGGGCTACCCTACTAGTCTGTATTCAAGGAAGAACCTCAATGGACGCAGTCATAAACAACAAGATCAGATTTGACGTGGCGCTTCCGCCGACGCCAATTGACATGAGTGATGACGAGTGGAACGCGAGGCTTGAGCTCGCGGCTTGCTACCGGATGGTGGGGATGTATGGCTGGACGTCAGTTGTCTATAACCACATCACCCTTAGGATACCTGGCACTGACCACTTCCTGATTAACCCTTTTGGTGTCCGCTACGACGAAATCAGAGCGTCTGACCTTATAAAAATCGACATTGACGGGAACCCTTTGTCAGAGTCAGAGTGGCCCGTAAATCAAGCCGGCTACGTCATCCACTCGACGATTCACAAGGCGAGAAACGATCTCCATTGTGTGCTTCACACCCATGAGGTGGTGTCTCAATCACTGTGCGCGACCCAGACAGAAGTGATTCCAGTCACCCAAGAGGGGTGCCAGTTTTTCGAGCGGACTGGGTACCATGACTTTGAAGGTATTGTACTGGACGGGTCTGAGGGTCCAAAGATCTTAGCAGCACTGGGAAAAACAAATCATACTCTCGTTCTCAGGAATCATGGGCTTCTGACAGCAGGACCCACATGCGCGTGGGCATTCACCCGCCACTACGCGTTTATACGAAACGCGGATGTCCAACTGCGGGCGATGTCTGCGGGTAAACTCAATCCTATCGACCCGGACGTTATGCGCAAAACGCGCGAACAGTTTGAGGGTGGCGCGGCCCAGGCCGGCGCCAAGGTCAGGCACCCAGAGTGGCCGGCGCTGGTCAGACAAATTGACCAGCTCGACCCTACCTGGAAAGAGTAACTCTGTGACGACCGTCAGTCGTTCCAGAGCTCCTCGGCACACCTGACGACCAGCTCGAGTTTACGTCTTTGATCGTCCTCGGTGATGGAGTTACCTTCCTCGGTCGACGCGAAGCCGCACTGTGGGGCGATACCGAGCTGATCCATGTCGGCGTATTTTGATGCTTCCTCGAACTGCTTTTTAAGGGAATCCATAGACTCCAGCTCACCTGTCTTGGTAGTGATAAAACCAGCCATTACCCGCTGATGTCCTTTAGAGAGGAACTGTAGAGGCTGGAGACCACCCGCCCGGTCGGTGTCGTACTCCATAAAGAACACATCAACACCCGTCTGGTTAAAGACCGCGTCCGCGACCGCGTCATAGCTACCCTCAGCGGCGTGTGTCGAACGGAAATTACCGCGACACATGTGCATCCCGATGATCATGTCAGACGGACGGTCTTTGATGGCCTCGTTCATCATCCACGCGTATCGCTGGATCAGCCAATCTGGGTCCTGACCTAGGCTCTGCTTCTCGGCGCGATGCTTGGGGTCGCAAAGATAAGCAAAGAAGATATCGTCCATCTGAAGGTATCGACAGCCAGCGTCATAGAACGCGCTCACTGCCTTCTTGTAGGCCTTCGCTAGATCGGCCGTATACACCTCAACGTCTCTGTATTGAGGCGGTGCGATATCTTCCGGTGCGACACGGAAATGACAGCAACTGGGCCCGGGAATTGAGATTTTTGGTGTAACCGAGGTTTGTGCAGCCAAGTACTTGAAGTGCTCGAGCATCGGATGATCTTCCGGAAAATCAACCTCACCACGGACCACAGGAAAAACTGGCCGCAACTGGACACCCGCGAAGGCGACTCCTTCGGATCGATCCTCAAGATCAAACCCGTCAAGAGCGCCCATAAAGTCATAGTGCCAGAAACTTCTTCGGGCCTCTCCGTCAGTGACCACGTTCAGACCGACCGACTCCTGGAGTTTAACCAATCCCTTAATTGCCTCATCCTCGGCAGAAGCGAGCTCGTCATTTGAAATTGATTGATCTTCGTAAAACCCTTTTCTTGCAGCCTTAACATTTTCCGGGCGTAACAGACTACCGACATGGTCGGCGCGAAACGGGGGGGTGTTTGGTTGGCTCACTGCAACTCCTTGTTATTAAACTAAACGGGAAACGCCTGGATAGGCACCTCGCCCTTGACCGTTGTCCTGTGCATCTCGCGTCTAAAACCGTCGTAGTCGTTAAACGCCCTGTGTAGGCAAATACGGTTGTCCCATATAGCCACGGTATTCGTTTCCCAACGAAGCCTGCAGCTGAATATCTCCTGAGTTATATGGCCAACTATCCATTCTAAAAGGGGCTTGGCCTCATGATCGGTCATTCCCTCGATTCCGACTCCGTAGGTTCGATCACAGTACAACGCTATTTCCCCAGACACGGGATGCTTACGAACCAAC
>RGHP01000138.1 GCA_010024125.1 Gammaproteobacteria bacterium
ACCTAACCTATTCTCACCAGAAGAAGCGGCTCTATTGAAAGGTGAAGCTGAAACCATCTATCAAATGGATCGTAAAGAAGTGTGGCGGGAGAAAAGTGGTGTGGCACGAACCGCATTCGCAGCCCATACCTATAACGAGGGATTTCGCCGACTAGGAGCCCATCCCAGATTAATCGAGCCAGATGAACAATTACTTGATGGCAAAGTGTACATGCACCAGTACAAAGTCAACGCAAAAGCTCCTTTCGACGGCGCTGTTTGGCAGTGGCACCAGGACTATGGAACTTGGAAACGCGACGATGAAATGCCGGAGCCTCGTGCAATGAATATCAGCGTTTTCCTAGATGATGTGACCGCTGCAAACGGCCCTCTCCTCTTCATACCAGGGAGCCACAAGCAAGGTGTTGTCAAAGCAGGGCACGACCTAGAAACAACGAGCTACCCGTTATGGACGCTTGATCGAGAGACTGTCACTGAGCTTGCGGAACAAGGAGGCTGTGTTGCACCGACTGGTCCTGCAGGCAGTGTGCTCCTCTTCTCATCATTACTTGTCCATGCTAGCCCACCGAATATCTCACCATTCGGGCGCACAATTGTGTATCTTTCGCTCTGCGAAACTAGCAATCATATCCGCGCTTTCAACCGCGAGGAGTGGATCGCGCACCGTGACTTTACACCGATCGAGGCCCTGGAAGACGACTGCCTCCAAGAGCTTCTGCAAGAACCAGCCTAAGGATAGGACCACTGATGTACATCTACGACGACCTCGTCAAGCGCGCCGACAGACCCGTTCAAGTCGGACTGATTGGGGCCGGAAAATTCGGCTCAATGTTTTTAAGTCAGGTTCCGACCACTGTCGGGCTTGAAGTCAAGGCGATTGCTGATCTGGATCCGGATCGGGCAAGACAGGCCTGTCGTAATGTGGGTTGGAGCGAAGAGCTCATCAAAAAGACAGAGTTCTTTGACAGCACCCAAGACATGATCGATGCGGGTGGCATTGATGTTTTAGTTGAAGCAACCGGCAATCCATTGGCTGGTATCGCTCACGCAAAAATGGCGATCACGAGCAAAACACACATTGTGATGGTCAATGTCGAGGCAGACGTACTCGCGGGTGGAATTCTTGCCAAAGAAGCGCGGGAAGCAGGCATTGTTTATTCGATGGCGTATGGCGACCAACCCGCACTAACCATTGAACTGGTTGAGTGGGCGCGGGCGACTGGCTTTAACGTCGTTGCAGCCGGTAAAGGCACCAAGTACCTACCGGAGTACCATTACTCCACTCCTGATACGATCTGGGACCACTATGGTCTCACCCCGGAACAGGCCGCACAGGCAGGTATGAACAGCCAAATGTTCAACAGCTTCCTCGACGGCACGAAATCGGCGCTGGAAATGGCCGCCATTTCGAACGGCACGGGTCTAAAGGCCCCAGAGGATGGGCTCTATTTCCCTCCCGCCGGCATGGATGACCTCGCGCACATTCTCCGCCCACGCTCCGTCGGTGGGCAACTTGATGACACCGGTATGGTTGAGGTGGTCACTTCAGTCGAACGTGACGGCCGCCCCGTCTACAAAGACCTCCGCTGGGGCGTTTATGTCGTGATCGAAGCTCCAAATGATTATGCATCGGCCTGTTTTAAGCAGTACGGGATGAATACCGACTCGACCGGTCGCTACTCAGCGATGTACAAACCCTTCCATTTAATTGGTCTCGAACTGAATATTTCGATTCTTTCGGCGGCTCTATTGAATAAGCCAACCGGCTCGACTCTCGATTTCAATAGCGACGTCGTCGCCACAGCAAAACGCGACCTACACGCCGGGGAGATGCTTGATGGTGAAGGTGGGTTTACCGTGTACGGAAAACTCATGCCAGCGAGTAAGTCGCTCGCTCTTGGCGGGCTTCCGATTGGGCTCGCGCATCGCGTGAAATTGAAAAATAGCGTCAACAAAGACCAACCCATCTCGTGGGCAGATGTCGAGATTGACCTGACTACCCAAGCCGTCTCTGTGAGGAAACAGATGGAGAGCCTCTATAGCTGAGTAAACCTGTTTAATGGAGACCGAGCTATTTAGTGGGCTATCTGGGGTTGATGTCACCCTCATCGGCCTCGCGTTTTTTGTGGCTGGGTTAGTGAAAGGAATCCTCGGCCTCGGTATACCCTTCATAATCATCCCAGTGGTCACGGCCGTGACGGACGTCGTGACCGCGCTCGCGCTGGTGGCTCTACCGACCATCATCCCAAACCTCGTCCAGCTCTGGCAGTTTAGGCAACACCGGCTAGAGTTCAGTCACACCGCCATGTTAGTTGCCGGACTAGTCCCGGGCGTCTGGCTTGGTGCTGTCATGCTGGTTGACCTTCAGACATCGAGCCTGGTAACCCAAATACTGGGAGGGATGCTACTTCTTTACCTGGGATCGAGGGTCGTTAGGTCACCACTCACCCTCACCAGCACTATGGCAAAGGGACTGGCGATTCCCGCCGGGTTTGGTAGCGGATTCCTAGGTGGGCTCGTCGGTATCTCGGCGCCAATCTCCCTGACCTACCTGTCCGCCCAGAGACTCGATCGTCCACAATTTATATTTCAGGTGAGCATATTCTTCGGAGTGATTGGATCATGCCAAGTCATATTTTATTTGCATCAGGGGCTTGCTGATTACCCGATCATTGCGCTGTCATCAATCGGACTGATCCCTCTGTTTGGAGGGATGTACCTCGGACAGGTCATGGGTAAGTACTTATCACAATCTTCGTTCGAAAAGTTGGTGTTGGCGGTACTCTGCGTTATAGGATTAAAGCTGGTACTGGATATTTAAGTCGTCATGGAAGTCGAGAACATAACAACTAGAATAATTGCATTCGCGGCAACCGTGATGACAGCACTGTGTGTTATCTGGAACCTAGAGATTCCGACACGCATGGGCTTCGCGGTCCTCACCCAACAATACATGTCGGTCCAGCTCGGTCTAGCTCTTCTCATAACGTTCCTGTCGCTCGGCCAAGGCAAGAGTCTACTAAGACCACTCTGGTTGATCAGCTGTATATTAATTTTGTTGACGTTCGCCTACATGACCGCGAACTTTGAGTGGCTACTGACCGAACAATCGTACCGGCCGATTCAAATCACTATCATTGGTACCGTGGTCGTTCTGTGTGTTCTCGAAGGAATCCGACGGCGTATCGGTGCGACACTATTCGCAATCGTCCTTGTCTTTATCGGATACGCGCTCGTCGCAGAGAGAGTACCTGGCGAGCTAGTCGGGCGATCCGTACCCATCAACCGGCTGATCGACTACATCGGTTTCGATGGGAACGCGGTGTTCAGCTCGCCACTAGTGATCGCCACAACCGTCGTGATTCTCTTTGTTTTCTTTGGGCGTCTTTTATTCGCGGCCGGTGGCGGTCTGTTCCTTACCGACCTGGCGATGGCGTGGGCTGGAAACTCTCGGGGGGGGAGCGCCAAGATCGCGGTCATGGGCTCCGCGATGTTTGGATCTATCTCAGGGAGCGCCGTCTCAAACGTTGTGTCTACCGGGGTCATCACGATCCCACTCATGACCAAGTCCGGCTACACCGCTAAAGACGCGGGCGCCATCGAGGCCGTCGCGTCGACTGGGGGACAGCTCACGCCTCCGATCATGGGCGCGGCCGCGTTTTTGATGGCGGAATTCCTCGAGATACCGTACATGACGGTCGTGGCCGCGGCACTGCTTCCAGCCGTGCTCTACTACGTCAGCGTTTTCACCCAGATCGATTTGATCGCTGCGCGCGACAATATCCGTGGCGCAGAAACAGATCAATCGCAGACCATTCGTGAAATTCTTAAACAGGGATGGCATTTCCTGATCCCGATCGGGTTATTGATTGGAAGCCTGTTCTTCTGGAACCTCGACCCTGAGGACTCAGCAATCGTGTCTGCGGCCTCAATATGTGTGATCGGGGCACTGCGTCCGTACAAGACAAACCGGCTGTCACTAAAGGGTTTTTATGGGGTCCTCGTCGAGACCGGAACCTCTGTGGTCGATCTGATACTTATCGTCGCCGCGTCAGGCTTTATTATTGGGATCTTAAACATCACGGGGCTAGGTTTTGCGTTGACGCTCTTCCTGGTCAACCTGGTCGAGTCACAACTTGTTTTGCTACTACTCATCTCTGCACTCGTGTGTATCGTCCTCGGGATGGGCATGCCGACGTC
>RGHP01000139.1 GCA_010024125.1 Gammaproteobacteria bacterium
TATTGGCCTGCCCGATCATATGCATGGAAAGCCCCCGTGGTCTGGCTGATCCAGCGGAACCGGAATTACTCGCTCAGATTACCAACGCAGATCTTGTGATCGCATTGGCCAAGCCTATCGACTTCACGCTCAAATTTGGCACCACGAGTTCTGATAGTTGCAAATGGATCGTGGTTGACCATGATGCGCGGGTCATCAGTCAAGCCAAAAGCAACCTGTCGCGTTTCAATTATGAGACGCATACGATTTCAGCTGAGCAGGTTATCCGTGCTTTTCATGTATCACCAAAAGCAAATCCATCAGCACTCAACCATGACCCAGAAGTCACCGCGCACGCTGAACTGTTTGACACTATAGCTTCAGTCTGTCGAGATCAGGCGCGTGAGATCATTCTAATTAGTGACGGAGGTGAATTTGGGCAGTGGGTACAGTCCGCGTTACATGCCCCACTTCGAATCATCAATGGCGTTTCTGGAACCATTGGCGGTGGTCTGGCATACGGGATGGGTGCGCAAATCGCATCCCCTGAAGCCTTGGTGATCTCCTGTATGGGTGATGGCACCATCGGATTCCATCTGGGTGAGTATGAGACAGCTGCACGCGAAGAAATTCCCGTCGTTACGATCATCGGTAATGATCATCGCTGGAACGCCGAGTACCAGATCCAAATAAGAGAATTTGGCGCAGATCGAACCTACGCCTGTGAATTAAGCAGAGCGAAATACGGCGACGTAGTAGATGCGCTTGGTGGCTACGGCGCGGATATTGAAAACCTGGATGATCTTGCTCATGAGTTAGTTGCTGCAATCGATAAACGTGTCGTGGCCTGTCTCAACGTGACGATCGATCCGATCGCCTACGCCCGGGGAGGCAAGTGAAATCCATAATGATCAAGGGCCTCAATCGCTCCTTAGAGGCTGACGTTTACGAAGCTGGCGATCGATGGGTCTTGCTTTGTCATGGCAAAGTGTTCGACAAGCGTGATTGGGGATCCTTACCGCAATCACTCAACACACACGGCCTGAGCGTTCTTTCGCTCAACTTTTCTGGCTATGGTGCTTCTGCCGGAAGTAAAGACCCAAATCAATATCCCCTAGACATCGATGCCGCCCTAGATTGGTTGAACGAGCGACACCCATCATCAGTGTCTGCGGTCGCGGCATCCATGGGAGCTGTCGCCCTGATTCATTGGGCTCAATCGACAACACGCATGATGACGTTAGATACAACTATCTTATTTGCCCCGCGAGCGGCGCCACATGCCGTGATACCAACGCAGTCATTGCATTGTCTGTTCAATGCGCTTGAGGATGACGCTGACGCGCACATACGTCGTGTTAAGGAACATCTTCCAGACTCGCAGGTACATATTATCCCCGGTAACGCGCACGCCCAAAACAACTTCAATGAACCAAAAGCAGATGAGGTTGTTGGCCTAATCACCTCGCTTGTTCTCGATTCGTAAATGATCGAAGAGCTTCCACAACTTCTTGGTCTGACGTGGATCCAATTAACATTGATTCCGTTCGCTTTTGTTATTGGCGGCATATCCAAGGGGGCCCTCGGTTTCGGCCTTCCGTTCGTTACCGTATCAATTATTCCTCTGTTCGCTCCACTTGAGGTGGCGTTAGCAGTCAACGCCGTGGTCCTTCCCATCTCAAACTTTATGCAGTTTACGCAGAGCGGATTAGTGAGACCGACCATAGATCGTTACGGGATCGTGGTGGCTGGGGTGATTATCGGAGTCCCAATCGGTGCCTATCTCCTGAGCACAATGGACATACACGTGATTGAGTTAATTCTGGGAATTTTTGTGATGTGTTTTGTGTTCGTCACGCTGTTTAATCCGAGCATGAAGGTTCCTCCCCAAAAAGAAAAACAACTGGGTCTAGGAGTTGGCCTATCCGCTGGGGTAATCGGCACAATGACGACCGTCAACGGTCCTTTCTTCATTATGTATTTACTTGGGTTACATATTGATCGACGCGAAATGTTGGCTGCCCTAGGATTATTGTTTATCGTCTCGGGACTCTGTTTTACCGCATTTTTTAGTTTGTTTGGGATTCTTACGATTGAACGTGCATTGCTCGGTATTGTTTGTGCATTATTTGCCATGGCTGGGATGCGTGTAGGTGATTGGATCGTGCGTTTTATCGACCGTGAATTTTTTAGGAAATTGGTTCTGTGCGGTCTCTTCGTTCTCGGATTCAATATCTTTCTGCGAGGGTTGGGATGAACATTCAATCAATCACGCTGTACCCCTGCAGCATTCCGCTAAAACAACCGGTTGTCACTTCGTTTGGAAAAATGTTGGCACGATCATCGTTGCTCGTCGCTGTGACCGATTCCGCGGGGAACATTGGGTGGGGCGAATGTTGGTGTAATTTTCCCAGCGGTGGAATGGCCTATAAGGTCCGACTCTATGAAGATACATTGGCACCACGTCTACCAAAACAATCCGATTTAACGCCAACACAAATATCAAATCATCTCACCGCTGCATTGCGAGTAATTGCCTGTCAAACAGGCGACCACGGAGCGATTGCACAAGTCATTGCAGGTCTCGATATCGCGTTATGGGATTTGTCGGCAAAACAGCACAATCAACCACTCGCAGCACTCCTCAATCCTCACTACCGAAAGGAACTGCCGATGTACGCATCTGGAGTTGATCGGAAAGAAATTGATGCTCGGATTGATGCAGGACGTCAGTTGGGTATCCGTGGATACAAACTCAAAGTCGGATTCAGTCCAGATGAGGACCTCCATGCAATCGACACCTTTTTAGCACGCTTAGATGCGGATGAATCGCTAGCGATCGATGCAAACCAGGGTTGGACGTTCGATGTAGCTCATGCGGTCATCCCTGCGATACCAAGAGAGATCCAATGGATTGAAGAACCAATTCTTGCCGATGAACCATATGAAAAATGGTTAGCGCTTCAGGACTTAACCGGGATACCTTTGTCTGGCGGGGAGAACTATCTGCACGAGAATGCGTATTTAAATTATTTCAACGCACCCAGTAAGCCGTTTGAGATTTTACAGCCTGACGCGTGTAAATGGGGCGGCGTGACTGGTGTCAGTGCGCTATTCCCGGCAATCAAAGCAGCTGGTATCAATTTTTACCCGCATTTCCTTGGTAGCGCGGTTGGATTGGCCGCTTCCGCGCACTTGCTCGCTGCAGAGGGAGGTAGTGGTTTATTGGAATACGATATCCAGCCAAACGCCCTTCGCGACGCCTTAGCTCAGGAGGCTCTTCCCATCCACAAGGGCCTCTATCAGATCACTGAAACCGGCGGACACGGCGTGACTCCGGATCCAGATGTGCTCAAAACCTGGTGCGACCACCCGATTGAGCTCGAATTACCCAACTAGTTGATTCAGCTCATCAAACAACACTTGTGATACCGCTATTCCGTCGATTTCCGCCTGCTCTCGTAGATTGAGACGTCGCGTTCCAGGCAAACGTGTACCATCCTGATCCAACAATTGGGTCAGCAAAAGTTCTAATCGTTGACTGAAACATCCACCGGAAAAAAGTTCTGGATCAATGCAAATCAGCGTTTGCCCAACTGCTGGCGGTTCACCCTCGGCTTCAAAAAATGAAGATGCCTCAAATCCAAAATTTGAGCCACTGAGCGCTGCAGCTAAAATTTCGACCATCAAAACGAGTGCCGCGCCCTTGGCTCCTCCCATAGGTAACATCGATCCGTCCAACACAGCATTTGGATCAGTTGTTGGGCGCCCGTCTCGATCAAGTCCCCACCCCTCTGGAATCGTGCGCCCTTCTTTTGCGGCAACCATCACTTTACCGCGGGCGACTTCACTCAGCGACAGATCAATCACGAGAGGTTCCGCATCGATCCGTGGTGTTGCGAATGCGATCGGATTAGTCCCAAAAATTGGTTTGAATCCACCAAAGGGTGCGATAGCCGCGGGACTATTTCCGACAACTAGACCAATCAAACCCTGCTGAGCTAATCGCTCAACGTGCCAACCTGCGACGCCGAAATGGTGTGATCGAAAAACAGCTGCTGCGGCGATGCCCATCGATCTTGCTTTATTTCCCAGTTCATGAAGTGCGAGATCGATTGCCGGAAACGCAAATCCATATCCTGCGTCAACGCGCACAGCACTCGCCGTCTCAGCGATGATATCGGGCTTTGCGTGCCCTTGGACTTTACCCGAACGCGACT
>RGHP01000140.1 GCA_010024125.1 Gammaproteobacteria bacterium
ACCTGAGACAGGTAAACCAGCCTGTCGTCGCCGACCACACCGTGGGCCCGACCCTTGGACGCCATCGCTTTCTCGGTAAACCCTGACCTCGCTTGCCACGTCAGGTGCTCATCGTCGAACGACGTATCAGACCAACCGACCGGGGAGTCGGTGTTACCAAAACGTAAGAATTTGGATACCCTTGCCTGTACCTCTGGAGGGATACCACCGCCGCCACCGACATTAAGCAGGTGATGACCGGGCTCAACATAACCCGGCTTAATCACCGGGACAGCTGAGTCAGTCAGCCCCATAATGATATCCACGTTACAGACAGCGTCTTCTGGCGTATCTACAGGGACTACAGCGATGCCCAATTCCGCGGACATTTTTTCAGCAAACGCCTGGCAATTCGCCTTCGTCGGACTGAATACCTGAACACGTTCGATGTCTCGGACATGGACAACAGACCGCAGATGGTCCTTAGCCATCCCCCCTGACCCAAGCAAACCGATTACCTTTGAATCTTCGCGACTCGCATACTTCACACCAATCGCACCATCGGCCGCCACGCGCATGTGCTGAATAACACCATCATTGATCAAAGCCAATGGCTCGCCATTCTCAACCGAGAACAGCAAAATAAAACCACAAAACGTACCAGGCTCGACACAGTACTTCTCTTGAGTAACCGAAGACCCGGTTGTCTTGTGATAGATCATGTCCGACTTACAGCGGATCGCGAAATATTTGCCCGCGCTACCGCCTTCCATCGTGCCCCAACGGTAAAATCGGTCCGGTGACGATGACGGGATCTCTACGTCGACTCTCGGGCGACATACTGCGGTCCCATTAAAAAAATCTTGGTAGGCGCTTTCAAGCGCTCTCGTTACTTCTTCTTGGTTGACCAAACGGGAAACGTCCGCGTTATTGATGACCTTCATCGTGTCTCCTAACGAAGTTCTATGTCGAGCCCGATGTCAAAAGTAGACGCTGACATTGTTATCTGCGAAGACGAAATGTAATCCACACCAGACTCAGCGATCGCCTTCACGGTACCCAGCTTGACACCACCAGATGCCTCCAGAGCTGCCCGACCTTGGTTCACCTGAACCGCCTCAACGAGCCGCTCGGCCGAGAAATTATCCAGCAAAACGCAGTCGGCGCCAGCGCCCAGCGCCTCTTCAAACTGTTCCAGGGTATCGACCTCAATCTCGATCTTTACCAAGTGACCAGCGAACGCTTTTGCTGCCTTGAGGGCCTTCGTGATTCCGCCGGCCACAGCGATGTGGTTGTCTTTGATAAGGATCGCGTCATCTAATCCAAACCGGTGATTCGAACCCCCACCACAGCGGACGGCATATTTCTGCGAGGCCCTAAAACCAGGGATTGTTTTTCGTGTGCAACACATCCTCGCGCCTGTGTGGGCTATCTGAGATACAAACTGAGCGGTTAAGGTCGAGATCCCCGATAGGTGGCACATGAAGTTTAGAGCGGTCCGCTCCGCCGATAAGATCGACCTCGCGTGACCCGACACCGACGCAATAACGGTTCCCGGCGTGACGTGATCACCATCTGAGATTTGTTGATCAAAGATCAATCGTGAATCAATGAACTCAAAAGCAAGTGCCGCGTGTGGTAACCCGCATACGACTCCAGCGTCACGAGCGACAAAGAGGGCGGTCGCGGTTGTCTCTGGATCTATCGTCGCTTGGGTTGAGAGGTCTCCCGCTCTTCCGAGATCCTCGAGCAACGCGCGTCTAACCTCATCCTCTATCAGAATCTTAGGTAAATCCAACCAACTATCTCCCTAAAATATTCGATCAAGACCGGTTCAAATAAACCGGCTTCCCGTTTTTGGCAGACTCTATCACAGCGTGACACACCTCAAGCGTTCCCAGACACCAACGCCCAGATTGAATCGGGCAGGTACCAGACCGGACCGCGTCGTAGAGTGCCCTGAACACAGGTTCTCGAGGACCATTGACCATCGGGACTGGGACAACTTTCTTTTCGAAATCAGTGTAGACGCCAATCTCGCGTGGCCCCACCCTCAGGTCCGCGCGCTCGCACTGGATTATCAACGGACCAAAGTGCTCATTATTGGGAGCGACTGTCGGTAGCTTTGATGCGCCAAACGTGCGGCTCCGCTTGGCGCTGAGCTCCCCATCACGGGTCAGGTCGACCAACGCCCTGCGAGAATTTCCATAGTCTCCCGGATCTTTTTCGTGACCCGTCTCACCAACCCAGCTCATCAACTCGTCGGAATCAAACCGAGCGAAGCCTGAGTAGGTACACTGCGCTACCGTACCGTTAGCAAATCGTATCATTGCCTGATACGAGATCTCTGTATCACGGTCCCTGTCCCAGTGACCGGTCGACGCGTACACCTCGCTCACCGGCGCGCCCGCAAGCAGCCTCACAATGTCAAACTGATGGGCGCCCTGCGAGAACAACACACCACCCCCATCAACCGTTCTTAGCTCCTCGTCCCTGCGAGGTCGGTACATAAAATCCGTGTAGTTAAAGGTGTTAATCGCCAATACCCCACCAAACTCACCGCTATCAATCATCTGTCTCGCGGCAAGCACCGGTCTATCAAACGAGTGGGCAGGACCAACGATCAAGTTCACCTGATTAGTTTCACATGCCGCGACCATGCGCTCAGCATCAGCCATTGAGATCGCTATCGGCTTTTCTACTAGCACATGCTTACCAGCCTCTGCGGCCGCCACGGTCATCTCTGCGTGCAACTGATGGGGTGTCGCGATGTGAATTGCCTCGACCGACGGGTCTGAGAGTAGTTGGTCGTAGGAGGAGTATGCGCTCCCCTGAAAAACTGACTGAAACGCTTTTCGCGACTCATCGCGCGGCGCCGCCGCCGCAACAAATTTGACAAGCTCGCTCTCGAGCGCAGACGGTGCTGTTAAGGTAAAACCTCTCCCCAGACCAACCACCCCGACTCGAACTGGTTCAATAATCTTCGAAGTCAATCTCGATATCGCCCTTACCACGAGACACACAAACCATGATCGCAGAATCATATTCGTCCGATTCGAGAACAAAGTCCCTGTGCTCCACCTCACCAGCCAACAGCCGCATCTTACATGATCCACAGGTACCGCTCTCACAAGAGCTTGGAACTCGCAGACCATTAGCGCGTAAAGTTTCCAATATCGTGCTCGCCTTACCAACCTGAAAACTGTCACCGGTCGATTTAATTGATACCGTGAATGGAGAATTTACGTAGTCTCTGCCGCTCTGTGGGTTGAAGTCCTCGAAATGGATCTGATCCTCTGACCAGTGCCCACTTAAGGCTCGGATCTCCTCCATCAAAGGTTTCGGTCCACAGCAGTAGACATGATTTCCGTTGGGGACCATAAACTCTTCCCAGAAATCATAGACCCTCTCGGAGTCACCGCCATCAAAGTGAACAACCACTCGATCACCGAACGAGATCTTCAATTCTTCCGCATACGCAGCGTGCTCTCCCGAGCGAGCACAGTAGATTAAGCGAAAAGGTTTGCTATTGGCGTCACAAAATTGCGCCATACTGATCAACGGCGTGATGCCGATACCCCCGCCAATGAAAAGATACTCAGGTGCCTCGACCAAGGGAAAGCTATTCTCCGGGGATTGCACCACCACAGGATCTCCCACACTCAAATCCCTATGCATTGACTGAGACCCACCCCGGGACTCGGGCTCCAGCTTGACCGCGATCTGGTAAGACTCTGGTTCATGCCCGTCATTGATCAGCGAGTACTGTCGGTTCGCGCCGCTAGGGGTCATCACCGCGATATGGGAACCAGGTGAAAACGAGGGAAGCGGTGATCCATCGTGGGCAGCAAAGCGAAACTCGAGTATGTCTCTCGCGACCTCTCTTTTTTCGCTGACTAACAGATTGAGTTCGTTGCTCTTATTCATTGATTTCGATATCTAAGTAAATATAATTAGAAATCTAAACGTTTGCCGGTTTGCTGTAAACAGGCTCGACAATATTAAGACAAACAAGGGAACGATATGCTGACCCCACAAGAGAATGAGCTGCTGACAAAAGTCACCGATGGTGCCCCAATGGAGCGCGTCATGCGGAGTCACTGGGTCCCGATCTGTCTAAGCGAGGAGCTCCCCGACAACGACGGGACACCGATTCTTATCGAGGTGTTTGGTTGTCGTTACGTAGCCTTCATGA
>RGHP01000015.1 GCA_010024125.1 Gammaproteobacteria bacterium
AAATTACTCACGCCTTTTCGCACGGGTGCTGGTGTCACCGCCTGATACCCCTCTGCGACTGGCTTCAGGACGTATTTATCGGCCTTCTGATTAAACGAGAACATCGCACGATTCCAACCCTCAAATGGATCGTTTTCAGCTTCAGCGTGCGCAACCAAAGGCGCACAAAGCAGAGCGATAACACAATAGATCGCACGAATCATAGTTCTCGATATTCCCTTAAAGCGTTCGACAGCCGTTTAAATGACACTTTATCTCGTGTTTTCAACGTTTGCGCGAAACAGAGTACGCGAAACTCTTCAATTTGCCACCTCAATTCAACCAATTTTTGGTCATGCGTTCGCCAGTCGCTCGGATACGTGGGCCATAGTTGCTTTAGACCAGATTCAACTTGATCAATCTCTCGTTGCCATTGGGCATCGAGTAACAAGCGTGACTGCAATTTCTCCAAGCGCATTTCCAGCGCACACAAATAGCGATCTAAATCAATCAATCGATCAGGTGGTGTGTTACCAAGAATATCTCCACACAACTCAGCCAAATGCGCCTTCATTGCTGCAATTGGATTGAGCCATGCCGGCGGGATCTTCCCACTGAGGCGTTGCTTTAGTTGCCGTTCACGTGTTTTGGCAGACTCGAGTGCAATCGCAATTTTTTTTGCCTGATCGATGAGCGTTTCTCTGACACGCTGTTTTGCCGCAACAAAATCCTGACTATCCATAATCTTCATATCGTTATCCACGCATGCCAACACAATAAGCCGTTTAAAACGCGCTTGGTCGGCTTCGTCTTGGCACACAGAAACAACCGCTTTTTGATAAGTCGTCTCTTTTGAATGAATGAATCGAAAGAGATCAGAACAGCGTTCAACCAGTAACTGTGCGACCGCCTCTTGATGCTGAATCTCAGCATCCTTGGGATCAAATAAGTGCGTAAGCACAACACCCTGCTCTCGCAAAACAAAGCGCTCATACTGTTTCATCTGCACCCCACCCACCTGGGTTGATGATTCAGTTTCCAAACGAAGCCCATCTGGCCAGTCCTGATAAGTCTCCAGAGACTCAACCACCTGAATCTCAGTCACTTGCGAAGCCAAACGTTCTTGTAATGCAACGAGGTCACGGTCGGCATCAACAACCAATCCATCTGAATTAACGACTTCGATCCGTAACTTCAGGCGCGCGTCTAATTGATGCTCTGCCCAGATGAGTGGATCAATTGCCACACCGGTTCGCTTGGTGACACATCGCGCTACACACTGACTAAGGCCGGTTTGATCTGCATCGATCACCGGCATGATGGTTTTCACGTAATCAGGAATTGGAACCAACTGTCGACGCACGGATTTCGGCAGCGCGCGAATCATAGCCTCTACTTTTTCTTCAATCGCGCCCGGTACTGTCTTCTCAATGTGATCGGGCTTTAATTGCATAATCGCTTCTAGCGGAACCTGCACAGTGATGCCATCTTCGTCACGACCAGGAGCAAATTGATAACTTGCAGGGAGTGTTAAATGACCGAGCGCGACCTGTTCAGGATAGTGCTCGGTATCGATCTCGACATTAGGATCAAGCTTTAAATCAAGACTCCGCACATCACACACAGACTCTGGGAAACGCGATGCAAACCAATCCAGCATGTCATCGGGTGCTTTCATTAGATCAACTCGCCGCAGCTTG
Organism: Gammaproteobacteria bacterium; assembly: GCA_010024125.1. Taxonomy (GTDB): domain Bacteria; phylum Pseudomonadota; class Gammaproteobacteria; order Pseudomonadales; family Litorivicinaceae; genus HIMB30. Next base: position 1,680 of record RGHP01000015.1, read on the forward strand.
GCCTCAACCTCAGACGCCTCGATGAACACCGATTTGTTATGTGTCACAAACGGCAGACTTGTCCGCATCTCACCGGCAATCAAGCCTTCGCTAATCAATAGCTTTCTCGCGTGTGAACCATCGATAGTGGCATAACCCACCGTTTCCTTTTCGATGAGTGCTAATCCAAAAAGTCGGGTGGTTCGATAACACAAGGCACGCCCTTGTTTTTTTGACCAGAAAGGCTCCGCATAGGAATACTTCAGTAGTCGAGGGACCGCATCAGTGACCCATCGCGGATCAATTTGTGCAACCGTCCGCGCAATCACACGGTGGGTCTCAACAAGCTCTGCGGCCATCACCCAGGATGCCTTCACTTGCAAGGCTGCCTTTGGTACTCGAAAGCGCCGATTCCTCACGCCGAGATAATCATGCTCTTCACGCCGACCAATCTGGCTCGCAAGTCCTGTCAGTAATGCTGAGTGAAACCCAATGCGGTCGAGCTCCTCAGATAGCCCTGCATGCTTTTGATCCCTAAAGCTCAAAAGCGTTTGTCGATGGATTTCTCGCCACTCGCGTAGTCGGTTGTAGTTCAGCCCCTCTTGAGCACACCACTGGCGGAATTTCGAGTGACTCAGCGCATCCCGGGATTCTTCAACCTGGTTCCACAAATTCAACAATGTGACAAATTCACTCGAGGGATCAGTAATCGTCTCGTTGGCAAAATTCGATTCTCTCGGATCCTGGATCGATAGGGCTGCAGCAACAACGCTCACTTCCCAAAAGACACGTCGTCTCTCAGCATCCAGCAAGATTCTGCCAATTCTTGGATCGAGAGGCATACGCGCCACCCGGCGACCAAGCGGCGTCAATCGACCCTTTGCCGAGAGCAAATCCAGTTCTCTGAGCTGATGCATGCCGTCACGAACAAGCTGTGGTTCAGGCGGGTCGACAAATGGAAAATCCAACGGGTCACCCAGATCAAGATCAAGACACTGTAAAACGACTGATGCGAGATTCGTTCGTAAAATTTCTGCATCGGTAAACTCAGCGCGGGATTGAAAATCAGCCTCATCAAACAACCGAATGGCGATTCCGGGTTCTGTCCGTCCGCACCGCCCTGAACGCTGATTTGCACTGGCCTGACTAATCGGCTCAATGGGCAGTCTCTGAATACGGCTGCGGGGCGAATATCGACTGATCCTCGCAAGCCCAGAATCAATGACATAACGAATTCCAGGAACGGTCAGCGATGTCTCAGCGACGTTAGTGGCCAGAACGATCCGCTGCATTCCTTGTCCACTTGGGTGAAAAATTCGAGTTTGTTCTTTCGCGCCGAGCCGCGCGTAGAGGGGCAATACATCGAGCCGATCAACAGCTGCCTGCCTTAAGAATTGAGAGACATCTCGGATCTCCCGCTCCCCGGGTAAAAACACCAAAATATCGCCCATGGGACGTTGTTGATTCCGATCAATTGCCCGTAAATCGAACACGGCCTGATGAATTGCCTGAGCAAGCCGAGTCCCATCCAACTTGGATAGATCAACATCACGAATGGGGTGATATTGCACTTCAACCGGAAAGGTTCGCCCCGATACCTGAATGACTGGAGCATTCTCAAAGTGCTCACTAAACTTTTCATAGTTAATCGTCGCCGAAGTCACAATCACTTTTAGATCGGGTCGCTTCGGTAATATTGTTTTCAAGATACCGAGCAGAAAATCAATGTTGAGACTCCGCTCATGCGCCTCATCAATAATGATGGTGTCATACCGCTCAAGTAAGGGATCATCGCGAAACTCAGCGAGTAAAAGCCCATCCGTTACCAACTTAATCGAGGTATTCTCAGAACTCTGACGTTCAAAACGGACTTGGTAACCACAAAGATCTCCAAGGTCAGTCTGAAGCTCTTCTGCGATTCGGTTGGCAACCGAGCGTGCAGCCAAACGACGTGGTTGCGTGTGGACAATTTGTTTTTCAACGCCGCGACCAAGTTTCAAGCACAGTTTCGGCAACTGAGTTGTCTTACCTGATCCAGTTTCACCGACAACCACTACGACTTGGTGTGTAGCAATCGCTTGCTCAATCTCATCGAGCGCGTCTGTAACCGGAAGATCTGGAAACTCAAGTGTCAGTAATGAGTCTTGATCCGTTTTCGGATGTGGTATTTCACAAGTGAACGATGACAAAGTGCTCTCACATTGATTTGGCGAGGGAAAACTGAATGATTCCGAACAAAAAATCAACTCACTGCTTTTTTCGTCACATGAAATATGTAACTCTCAAGCCGTTATGCATAGGATGTTTTGATGAATCGCCCAAGCGCTATCACCGAGGCAATTACGCTTCTTGAAACCTCTGTTCACCCTCGAAATCATCTTGCATTCCTGAGTCAGGACGAAGTCGACCGCTTAATCAACCGAACCGATGCGACGCTATACCCTTTAATACGCAGTTGCGCATTGGCAGTACTCAATAGCGGAGTCGCAACCGATGACAGCCTTGGTTTATTTGCGCAGTATCCAGATTTTGACATGGAGTTTGAGCGCCACCCACGCGGGCTGAAAGTCATTTTGAAACACGCGCCAGCCCAAGCATTTGTCGATGGGACTCTAATCGAAACGATTCATGATCAGTTATTTGCAGTGCTACGAGATTTACTCCATAGCCGAGACCTCTGTCAGGAATCTCAGCAACTGTCGCCAAATGAGTGTTCCAACCTTGTGTTTCAACTGCTGCGCAATGCAAAAGTCCTTGAATCAAATCGAGAACTTTCGTGCATCGTCTGTTGGGGCGGACACAGCATCAGTAAGGCTGAATACGACTACACACAAGCTGTCGGCCAAGAGCTTGGCTTACGCAGGTTAGATATTTGCACCGGCTGTGGACCAGGTGCCATGAAAGGACCCATGCGAGGAGCGCTCTACGCGCACAAGCGCCAAAAGTATGTCGAAGGCCGGTTCATCGGGATCAGTGAGCCCGGCATCATTGCAGCCGAACCACCAAATGGTGTGGTATCTGAACTGGTGATCATGCCCGATATCGAAAAACGTCTTGAAGCCTTTGTCCGAATCGCACATGGGATCGTCATTTTTCCAGGGGGCGCCGGGACATTTGAAGAGATTCTCTACTTACTTGCGATACTCAGTGACGCGCAAAATGCCGACGACCCCCTGCCTGTGATTTTAACTGGGCCGGAGTCGTCGAAAGCGGTGATTGATTCGTATATCGAATTTTTGGCCGATACACTTGGTGAGCGCATTGCATCTCGGATCGATATCATCATCGATGATGCGGTCGCCGTTGCTGCAAGGATTCAGCGTGGTCGTGAGCAAGTGAAAACCTATCGCTTGCAAACAGACGATGCCTACTACTTCAACTGGACTCTACAGATTCCAAGTGCACTACAGAGAAGCTTCGCTCCAACGCACGAAACGATGTCTCAGCTTCAACTCGATGAGAATCAGGAACCACAAACTCTCGCTTGTGAGCTCCGCTGTTTGTTTTCTGGAATCGTCGCGGGTAACGTCAAACCAGACACACGACGGCTGATCGAGACAAACGGGCCTTTTGAAATTAAGGCATCCCCTCGACTTGTCGCAGCGATCGATCGCCTGCTACAACGTCTTATTAACGAAAACCGTATGAAGATCGACGGAGATTACAAACCCTGTTACAAAATAATCCCAAAGCATTGAAAAATATTGAGATAGTTGGTGCAATTTTACGCGCATTTGTTCGTGTTATTCTGCTTTTAGCATGGTTTTTAGTGTCGTTAATCCAACAATCACTCGGTTTTATCTTACGAACCGGTGATGGGCGACATCTGCGACTCCGATTTTATCGCGGCGCGCTTCGGATTCTTGGAATTCGTATCCGGGTATTCAATGACTTCAGTCCGCGACGTCCGTTATTTGTTGTTGCCAATCACGTCTCGTATCTCGATGTGTTTGTGTTGGGCAGTCTGATTCCCGCGGTCTTTGTCTCCAAGCAGGAAGTCAGAGATTGGCCAGTTGTTGGATGGGTTGCTTGGCTTCAGCGCACGATCTTTATTGCCCGAAGACGGACACGCGCCGGTGATGAACTCGCTCCACTTGGAGAAGCCTTAGAAAACGGTTTTAACGTCATCATGTTTCCTGAAGGCACCTCAACAGACGGCACCGGCGTCTTGCCATTTAAAAGCGCCCTATTTGAGGCACCGAAACGCGCAAATGCATATACCCAACCGGTCAGCCTGATCTACCGTGAACGTCATGGAGGGGTGCTATCAGACAAAGATCGCCAGTTTTATACTTGGGGAACGGACGCGCCGTTTTTTAATCATTTTCTAAAACTGATCTTACGACCCGGCGTCCTCGTTGAGGCTTGGATTAGAAAACCAATCAGCCCGCAAATCGATCGTAAACAGCTTGCCAAAATCGCAGAAACCCGCGTCAGCGCGCCCCTAAGGCATCGCGTCGATCGGCATTTCAATTAATCTTCGATAGTACAGAAAGCAACAGCATGGGTGCGCTCGTCGCTGATACTTAAATGAATACGGTATGCGAGCGCATCCTTCAGGGCTTGATTCTCACTATTCAGAGAAACCATCGGCTTTCCGAGTGCATCGTGGGTAATTGTGATGTCGTGGAAGCCAAATCCACGACCAATACCTGTTCCAAGCGCCTTAGCCACTGCTTCTTTGGCAGCAAATCGCTTCGCAAGAAAAGAAGGCCGCATTGACTGGGTCAAGCTATCAAACTCGGTCCGTTCATCAATCGTGAGAATCCGGTGTGTAAAATGATCCCCATGTCGCCTGATCGCCTCACGGATACGGTCGATTTTGCATAGATCAACCCCGATACCAATGATCATTGGCAGGCGCGATCCATGATCTCACGGAACTCTCTTACCGCAGTCGGTAGACCAACCATCAGTGATCGCGCGATGAGACTATGGCCAATATTCAGTTCATTCATGCCTTCAATCGCAGCAATTGGAGCGACGTTAAACTTAGTCAACCCATGACCAGCATTCACCACCAAACCCAAGCTTTGCGCAAAGGCAGATGCCTCTTCGAGCCTTTCGAGCTCATGATCTACTGTTTGAGGTGTACTTGCGTTGGCGTATTCTCCGGTATGCAATTCAATCACCGGAGCACCAATGTCGTGAGCTGCTTGGATCTGATCACGATCTGCATCAATAAAGAGACTCACCTCAATTCCAGCATCACTTAGCTTTGCTACCTGCATCCCGAGTTCTGAAAGCTGACCAACAACGTTAAGACCACCTTCAGTTGTGACTTCGCGGCGATGCTCTGGAACGATACAACATGCTTTTGGCATCGCTTTTAAGGCAATTCGCACCATTTCATCTGTGGCAGCCATCTCTAGATTCATCGGTGTACGCAGATGACTTCGCAATAACCACACATCCTCATCCCGGATATGACGACGATCCTCACGTAGATGAATTGTAATGCCATCAGCACCTGCTTCTTCGACAGCCAAAGCCATCTGCAATAGATGAGGGTCTTGCCCACCACGCGCATTCCGTAATGTCGCAACGTGATCAATGTTTACTCCAAGCCTCACATACTGATTCATTGTACTTTTCCAACTTCCATTAACATTTCTCTCGACACTAGGCGCCGACCACCTAACGCTATATCAACCAATGAGCGATGCAACCACTTCGCATGCTTTAGACTCAGTGCATCGTCAAAGCGGCCTTCCGCGAGCGACAGCCAATGTTCGGCAAGGAGCGCGTCAGGTTCATCACTACGCACTTCAACGAGCTCTTGGTGTTGATGAAGCCGATACCAAGCTCCCTGTCGCAATGTTTGCCCGTTCCGATCCTGATTCAATATCGGATAATGTCCTGCGGCTTCAAGCAGACAGCGCTCATAGAGACGCAGTGCCCGAATCTCACCCAAGGACACATCTTTGACTGAACGCGTATAAGTATCAAATAAATGCTCGACTTCAGCGCCTTCTGGAATCATCCAATGCGTGATTTCATTGAGATACAGCGCACTAATCAATTCGATGCCTGATAGTGGCAATCGTGGGCCCGCGGGCTCGATTTTTGAAAGGTTAGCGAGCCCTTTGTTGGTTGCTAGCACGCCGAAGAGTGGCTGAAACTCGCTTACTTTACCGCCGCCTCGCGCGATACAACGGATCAAGCGGTTATCATCCAATAAGACAGTCAGTAAAGCGCTTGTCTCGCGGTACGGCTGCTTCCGGATAACCCAGAGCTTTTGCATCAGTCGGACTCGAAATAACCCAACGATTTCAGAGCACGCTCGTCATTTGACCAGCTTGCCCGCACTTTGACCCAAAGCTTCAGCGCCACATGTGCTTCTAGTAAATCCTCAAGGCGTTTACGTGCTTCGATGCCAATTTGCTTCAGGCGCCCTCCGCCCTCACCAACAAGAATTGCCTTTTGACCGTCGCGTTCAACAGAAATCAATGCATGGATACCGACGCGGTCGCCACTATGATCAAATGATTCGATCTCGACTGTCGTCTCGTACGGCACCTCATCGCCCAATTGGCGCATAATCTGCTCTCGTACGATCTCCGCAGCCAAAAACCGTTCTGAGCGATCGGTGATTTGATCTTCGTCGTACATAAATGGGCCGTCTGGCATTTGCATTTTTAGCGCTTGAAGTAGCGGCTCTAAATTCAGATTTTTAAGCGCAGACACCGGAAAAACTTCATCAAACGGATGATCCTCAACGATGCCTTGGATGTGCGGTAATAACTCGTTTTTATTGTTTAATTTATCGACTTTATTGATCACCCAGTACTTGGGGCAGCCCGAACGTTTCACCTTCTGATAAACGCGTTCATCCAGTTCATTCCAGATCTTCCCATCGGTCAACATGACAACCGCGTCAACCCCTGAAAGCGCCTGTTCGGCGGTTTGGTTCATCACACGATTCATCGCTTTTGGCTGATCTGTATGCATACCAGGTGTATCCACAAACGCGATCTGAATGTCCTCTTCGGTCCAAATACCCAACACTCGGTGACGGGTCGTTTGTGGTTTACGTGATGTAATGGATAACTTAAAGCCCAAGATGTGATTTAAAAGCGTCGATTTGCCAACATTGGGACGCCCAACTATTGCAACAAATCCAAAGCGTGTGGTCATGATGCACTCAACTGTGCGAGGGCATCGGCAGCAGCAGCCTGCTCAGCCTCGCGTCTAGAAGCACCAGTCCCTACAGGATATTTATCGAGACCTTCAACTTGCACTTGCACCCGAAATGTTTGCTGGTGCGCAGGCCCTAGTACTTCGAGAACCCGATACACAGGAAGTTCTTTCTTCTCTCGCTGCAACCATTCTTGCAATGCCGTCTTCGGATCTTTGTCTACCTGATTTGGGTTCACTGAAGCTAGCTCAGATTCGAGCCAAGTCGTAATACAACTCTGGCATGCAGCCATTCCACCATCGAGGAAAATTGCGCCAATCACTGCTTCCATTGCATCTGCTAGGATTGAGTCTCGACGGCGGCCTCCACTTTTTCGCTCTCCGCTCCCGAGCCGAATCGTTTCACCCAACTGCAAGCGTCTTGCGAGTTGCGATAAAGACTGACCTCGCACCAGCGATGCACGCATCCGAGTGAGCTTCCCTTCGCGTGCCTCGGGATACCGCCGGAACAACGCCTCAGCGACAACAAAGTTGACGATCGAATCACCTAAGAATTCAAGACGCTCATTATGCGAAGGCCCCATGCTTCGATGCGTGAGTGCCGATTCAAGATGCGCAATATCCTTGAATCGATAACCGAGCCGCGATTGTAAATCGTCAAGATCAGTGGCGCTCACTGGATAATCCGAACGTCACTGAATGAAGGAATGGACAACAATTGTTCCCAATGCATCCATACGGCGAATGCTCGACCGACTATCAATGAGTCATCGACAAAGCCCCAAACACGACTATCATTGGAGTTATCCCGATTGTCACCCATCACAAAATACTGGCCCGCCGGAATCTGAATTGGACCAAAATCACGCCCTTGAGTCATGCGACGCCAAATTCTGTGTTCACGATCACCCAACTGCTCGGACGCTTCTTCAGTCAAAGGCGGAATAATAAGTGACCCATCGGGCGCCACTTGGGTCAGCGTCTGAGCCTCGCCATTGATATACACCACTTTGTTCCGATACTCGACAGTATCTCCGGGGATACCAACAACACGTTTAATGAAGTTAATACGCGGATCTTCAGGATATTTAAACACCATGACATCGCCACGCTTTGGCTCGCCGACCTCGACTATCGTGTCACCAAGAACGGGCAAACGCAGCCCATAATCGAATTTATTGACTAGGATAAAATCACCGATCTTCAATGTCGGGAGCATCGATCCACTTGGGATTTGAAATGGCTCAAACAGAAATGAGCGGAGTAGCAACACAAGGAACAGAACAGGAAAGAATGAGCGACTGTAGTCGATGATGATCCCAGGTTCACCGCCATTTCTTTTACTCTTGAAGTAGAGAAGATCCAAACCGTAAATCACGCCTGATACGAGCACGATGACGACCAATATGAGCGTGAAATCCATTTCTTAATCTACCTTCAATACTGCCAAGAATGCATCCTGTGGAATCTCAACGCGACCCACCTGCTTCATCCGTTTTTTACCGGCTTTCTGCTTTTCTAACAACTTCCGCTTCCGCGTTGCGTCACCACCATAACATTTTGCAGTGACATTTTTTCGCAACGCTTTCACGGTCGTCCGCGCGATCACATGTCGACCAATCGCCGCCTGGATTGCAACATCGAACATTTGACGCGGGATCAACTCACGGAGTTTTTCCGCCAATTCTCGGCCTCTCGACTGTGAATGGTCTTTGTGAACGATCGCCGCAAGCGCATCAACACGCTCACCATTGATGAGAATATCGAGCCGTACCAATGGGCAAGACTCAAATCGCACAAAACTATAATCAAGTGAACCAAACCCACGGGTTGCCGATTTCAGTCGATCAAAGAAGTCCATCACAACTTCAGCCATTGGGAGGTCAAACTCAATCTGAACCTGACTTCCCATGTACTTGAGATCTCTCTGAACACCGCGCTTTTCAACACAGAGCGTCATCACCGAACCCACGTATTCATTGGGCACCAAAATCGTTGCCGCAACAATGGGTTCGCGCATGTCTTCGATCGATCCGATATCTGGAAGCCGCGAGGGGTTGTCTACATACAGTTTTTGGCCGTCACTCGTCACAACCTCATAGACAACCGTCGGTGCGGATGTGATCAGATCGAGGTCGTGTTCACGCTCCAGGCGCTCTTGGATGATCTCCATGTGCAACATGCCAAGGAAGCCACAACGGAAACCAAATCCGAGTGCGTCGGATGTTTCAGGTTCGTAAATCAAACTGGCATCATTGAGCGTCAGTTTTTCTAAAGCTTCGCGGAAATCCTCAAAGTCATCCGCCGACACAGGAAACAGACCCGCATAGACCTGTGGTTTCACTTTCTGGAATCCAGGTAATGCATCGGTGTCAGGGAATTTTGTATCCACCAAGGTGTCACCAACCGGCGCCCCATGAATGTCCTTAATGCCGGCAATCATGAAGCCGACCTGGCCCGCGTGGAGGACCTCTTTGGAGAGACGCTTTGGTGTAAACACACCAACATCGCCCACTTGCCAATCACGACCGGTGCTCTTGACACGAATTTTTTGGCCTTTCCTTAAAGAGCCCTGAGTCACTCGGACCAATGAGACAACGCCCAAATAGCTATCAAACCACGAGTCAATGATCAGTGCCTGTGTTGGAAGCGTACGATCCACTGATGGCGGTGGAATTTTGACAATCAGTTGCTCGAGAAGATCATCGATGCCCAAACCACTTTTGGCAGAACACGGAATCGCATCCGATGCGTCGATACCGATGATGTTTTCAATCTCTTCTTTAACGCGATCTGGCTCAGCTTGCGGAAGATCCATTTTATTGAGGACTGGAACGACCTCAAGGCCTTGCTCAATCGCTGTATAGCAATTCGCGACAGATTGCGCCTCAACGCCTTGAGCTGCATCCACGACGAGTAAGGCGCCTTCACACGCATACAGTGAACGCGATACCTCGTAACTAAAGTCAACGTGACCAGGCGTATCAATAAAGTTTAATTCGTAGGTTTCACCGTTAAGCGCCGTGTAGTTCAACGTCACACTTTGCGCTTTGATGGTAATCCCACGCTCTCGCTCAATATCCATTGAATCAAGAACTTGAGCCGCCATCTCACGGTCTGACAGACCACCACAACGCTGGATGAAACGGTCAGCCAGCGTTGATTTACCATGGTCAATGTGAGCGATGATAGAAAAGTTTCGAATATGTGACGGGTCAGTCAAGACTCCATTGCTCCTAGCGAAAAAATCGCGTTAGTTTAACGACCTAATCGCAAAGTGAGAAATGTTGAATTACCTCCACGCACAACAAGTACCGGAATCGGCCGATCTGTGGGCAACGAATCCAGCAAATTTTGTAAATCCGATACGCCGGAAATCTCGCGTCCACCAACCTGCGTGATGATATCGCCAGCGCGTAAGCCCGCACTTAATGCAGGATCCTCACCGACTTCTTTAACCAAAATTCCGCCTTGAAGGTTATTTTCTGCTTGCAGCGCGTCAGGAACCTCATCAACGGTCATTCCAAGAATCGCTTTTGGCTGAGATGACATCGCCTGCGCAACTTGATTCGCCTCAGGAAGCTGTTCAATGGTCACATCGATTGTCAGTCGATCACCTTGTCGCACAACATCCACAGGCACTGTGGTGCCCGGACGCACGAGACCAACCATCGGTGGCAGATCAGAGGAACGCTCGACGTCTTTGCCGTTAAACCGGACGATGATATCACCTGGCTGAATACCCGCTTTGCCTGCAGGACCTGAGCTTGAAGCCTGCGCAATCAAAGCGCCCATTGGTTTTTCAAGGCCAAAGCTTAACGCGAGATCACGATTGACTTCTTGAATTAAAACACCCAACCAGCCACGACGAACGACACCATCTTCTTGGATTTGTTCTGCGACATTCATCGCCAAATTCATTGGGATGGCAAATGAAAGCCCCATGAAACCGCCAGAACGCGTAAAAATCTGAGAGTTAATGCCAACAACCTCGCCATCCAGGTTGAATAATGGCCCCCCGGAGTTGCCTGGATTGATCGCAACATCTGTCTGGATGAACGGAACATAACTCTCATCAGGCAAGGCGCGTCCAGTTGCACTCACGATTCCTGCAGTCACACTGTAATCAAATCCAAATGGTGAACCGATTGCGACGACCCATTGACCGCGCTTGACTTCATCACTATCGGCTATTTTTGCCACCGGAAGATCGGTTGCATCGAGTTTTAGAACAGCAACGTCAGAACGTGGATCCGTACCAATAATTTCTGCGATAAATTCACGACGGTCGTTTAAACGAACAATGACGGTCTCTGCTCCTTCAACCACGTGGTTGTTAGTCAATACATATCCATCTTTAGAGATGATAAAACCAGAGCCTAGCGACCGCCCTTCCCGCTCTTGCGGTGGCATTGGCACACCACGCTCAAAAAAATCTCTAAAAAACGGTGGCAGATTCTGCAAATCCGGCATTTGCTGTGGTCTTGAAGCCGACTGAGACGATCGAGTTGAGATATTCACAACCGCTGGCGACACATCGTCAACAAGCTGAGTGAATTCAGGTAATTGCGCTTGCACATTGAAGCTTATTACGACGGCACAAGCTGCAAAAAAGCGAATCATTGCTTTCATTGATTAATCCTTATCTGAAACGTTCGTGTCCAGTGACGACTGAACAACCAACCCAAGCCGAGACCAACCAACGCAGCCAACGCTTGGAACACATCGCTCCATCCCTCCGACTGTCCAACCATGATCGGTACAACGAGCCCGATTAACGGCAGACCATAGAGCTTAATCATTTGCGAAGTTAACGCCTGTTCGTCAATTTCTAGAACGACGATGTCCCCCGCATTCACAGAAGTGGGTTCATCCATGGGAATTTCAAAGGTTTGACCAGCAGATTTTTTACTCAGCCAGTCCGAGCGACAACGGCCCAGATCCTGACATGCTGGACACAGTGATTGACCAACGGGTCTCACTGTCAGCGAGCGTTGATTGACAAACATCACCTCAACTGATCGTCGACAGCTCACTGGGATCGACTCAGCAACCCCTTCAGGCCGTCAACATCAAGCGCATCAATAATTGTCTTGCCGGTTTCAGGGGGAATTTCACCAACCAAAGTTACACGAAGCGCACCACCGGATAAGGCGTAATCTTTGCCAAGCGCCACAGTCGGACCGAGGATCGCTTGCATATCAGGTTCGGGTCGAGAACTCGTCAGCTCGAGAAAAATAGAAAAACTTCCAAGTCCGTCTGTATACACCAGCGTATACACCCGATGACTACCAGCTCTCGACGGTAGCGCGGAGACCAACTGATACCCAGACGGCAACCAACTGGCTGGAGAAAACTGTAACACTGCATCCGGCGCTGTTATTGGATACACCTTGACCTGTAAGGATTCTTGACCACCGGCAATTTCCACTGATTGAGGGCCGACAGTCAGTTCAGAGAACTCGAACTGCTCAAGCGTTTGATTATCTGCATTGAGCGTTTGTGATCTCAGTAATAGCGACGTTTCTTCATCCACCCAAAATTTGTAGCTATGGCGATGACCATCCATGGATTCTACTAACACCAGTTGCGCTGAGCGATCAGCGATCCGCTCGACACCGCCTAGCGTAATTTGATATGGAGCTTCAAAGATCTGTCGTGGTTCAGAGTTGATCATTCCCGGCAAAGGGTATCCCTGACGCAACACATCAGGCCCTGGAATCGCTTCGATCAATGCGTCACCAGATTGCGCACGTTCGAGTGGTTGGCCAGATAAGCGTCTTAGGCGAGCAGTCTCCTGCCCATTGACTACATCGTGCTGAAAAGCGAGGTTCGCTAAGACATCCGCTCGTTGATAGACAAGCTTTCCAGAATACGACAACGACCTTACGGCCATTGCCATTGACCGAAGCTTTTCTTTTGCAGGTTCAGAACTAATCGCTAGGGCGTCAGGATGGCCCAATAGGAGTGCGCATAGAAGCGCACCGAGACAACGAGCTCGCATTACTCGATTGGCTCGTCACGCCCCATGATTCGTGCAAGCGGTAGGACAGATGTTCCACCGACAACTGCGGTATTTTCCGCATGGCGGATGAGATAGGGACTGAGGCGATTACTCACCAACTGTTTCATATCCTGCTCAGTTAAAATCCTCGCAACAGGACGACGCTCAACCGCGTCTTGCGCGTTTGTCACACCACCCACTGACACTGTCTCTTTCTGCACAGGCATTTGAAACTTGATGATTTCAAGAGGCTCAGATGCAGCAACCGCCTGTTGTGTATCAACTGGAGCGACCACTTTGACACCAACGACAACCGCAAAAGCGATCGATGCTGCAATTGCAAGCTGACCTGTCAGCGCTGCAAAGCGATTCGGCAACGGCTCTTTCGTTGGCAGGAAGGTGACATGCGGCGCAACTTCGTGGTTGTAATCGTCAGCGATTGGCTTCGCTTCGGTCACACCATCGAGTTCCGCATTGATACGGTCTAACAAACTCGTACCGAGCACTGACTCTCCGCGCATTGTACTACTGATCGCTTGGCAAGACGCCCAGTATTCCTTCAGATCACCACGCGTCCTGGTGGCATCAAGGATCTTACGTGCCTCGAACTCCGTTGCTTCCTGATCAACTAACGCAGACAGGGATTGTCGCAAGGTTTCGGTCATTCAGTCACCACTTCAATGTTTGGGTTTAGTGTAATTATCGTCTTTGACAAATTCATGACAAAAAAGTTCCCGGAAATTTCTGAGAAATCTCTTGGACAATATGATCACGGGCCCTAAAGATACGCGATCGCACTGTGCCAATCGGACAATTCATTGCCAAAGCAATTTCATCATAGCTCATTCCTTCGAGCTCTCGAAGCGTTAATGCTTGTTTCAAATCATCAGGCAACTGCTCGATTGAGTGGAGGATTGCACGCTGCAGCTCCTCTGCCCCAACCTCTTCTTC
>RGHP01000141.1 GCA_010024125.1 Gammaproteobacteria bacterium
CGAGCGAAGTGTGCCGTCGCCGTCAGATTCACCAAACTGCACATCACCCTCAATAGCGAACACAAACGCGCTGTGCTGTGCTGGGATCATTTCCTCAAAAATGGCGCCGGCGGGTAATTCGACATCAAGGTAGAGCGGACGAGTTACGACGCCGCTCACCGGGCCAGTCGTGCCAGCGGATGTGGTGCCGGTGATGACGCGAACCGTGCCGCCAGACGAATGACGCTCAGCGGGTATCTGCGCAGCGGGATACTCGTGATACGCCGGCTCACACAGCTTATCCGATGCAGGCAGGTTCACCCACAGCTGGAAGCCGGCCAGGCGTCCGTCTTCCTGCTCGGGCATTTCCGAGTGCACGATACCCCGCCCGGCGGTCATCCATTGGATACCGCCTGTTTCTATAACGCCGCTGTGTCCGGCGTTGTCGCCGTGACGCATTTTTCCGGCCAGAAGATACGTGACCGTCTCGAAGCCGCGATGCGGGTGTGGCGGAAATCCAGCCACATAGCCTGATGGATCGTCATTTCGAAAATCATCAAACATCAGAAACGGATCAATGTAGTCCGCACCAGCCAAACCGATCACTCGGCGGATATCGACACCCGCTCCATCTGAGACGCGTCGACCATTAATCACTCGTGCAATTGAACGCATGACTCTTTCCTTTTTCCTGTTTGCCCATACTCTAATGCCTAAATTCATCTTTCAAAGTGCATTGCGGCCATCAATTTCGATCCGTATTGGCACGAATACTGAGGAACACTGATGCCACAACTGACCTGTATCGACCCCAATGACCAAGCGATTGATGTGACATTTGAGCCAGGAGAAACTGTCCTTCAGGCCACCTATCGCGCAGGTGTCGATGGAATTCTTGCAGAATGCGGCGGCGGCTGTTCTTGTGCAACCTGCCACGTCATCTTAAATGCTGACTGGGATGGAACACTCGATGCCCCAAGTGTTCAGGAAGCGGACATGCTGTCATTTGCAATCGACCCAACACCGCATTCACGTCTTGCCTGCCAAGTCCAGCTCAATGACAAACATGATGGGCTGACCCTGACCGTAGCAAAACGCCAGTATTGATGAAAATTGGGATTGTTGGTGCAGGCCAGGCAGCCTGTACGCTGATCGCAGAACTCATTCGCGGTCAGTTTGATGGTGAGATCATCGTCTTCAACGGCGAATCTCACAGTCCATACCAGCGCCCACCGCTTTCCAAATCGTGGCTGGCGGATCCAACAGAGACAGAGAGCCTGCGACTGTTACCAGAGCCCATCGAACGTCATCACTCGATTCAGTGGATCCAATCACAAGTCAAAGCAATCGAGCCCGATCATGGGGTTATTGTTACCAATAACGTGAGCTACACCGTCGATCACATTGTCTTGGCGACTGGAACTCGGGCCAAAAAGCTCAGCATTGATGGACTTTCATCAGAAAAAACGCATGTCATACGAACACTCGACGATGTAATGAGCCTCACTAGCGCACTCGATGGGGTAGCAAACATCGCGATCCTGGGTGCTGGTTTCTTGGCATTTGAGCTCGCCTCAAGTCTCAAGCATCCAACACGCACGATCCGGGTTCTCGCAAAAGGCATCCGAGCGCTACCACAAATCTCTGTCAAAGCAGCAGACCGACTGCTCGATGCGACACCCGCTTCTATCCGCGTTGGTGTCACAGTCGAACGGTATGACGAAGACAATGCTGCGCTCATCACCAACCACGGACCCATCCCAGCAGATCTTGTGATTATGGCCATCGGTGCCGAACCGAACATCGAGCTTGCCCACGCGTGCGGCCTAGCCGCTAATGAAGGGATTCCAACAGATGCTTACATGCAGACACCACATCCGCGTGTATCGGCAATCGGCGAAGTGAGTCTGCACGAGCAACCACACCTAAACCAACGCATACGTATCGAGTCGATCTCAGAAGCCAATGACACAGCAAGCACACTCGCAAAGCGTCTTCTTGGTCAACCCGAACCCTTTCATGCAACGCCTTGGTTTTGGTCTGATCAAGGAGATTTAAAACTCCAAATTGCAGGACTCTCCGCACGTACAGATGAAGAAACGGTTTTAATCAACTCGGAAACAGAATGCGTTGTCATCCGTCATCAAGGTGACCGAGTTACCGCTATTGAGGCTGTGAACGCGGCCAAAGAATTCATGGCAGCGAGGCGTTTATTCGAACAAGGCACGATCAGTCTTGAGAACTTACTGAACGCAGGCTCTGTGTTTAGCCTACTTCAGTCATCCAGATCCTGAAGCTCACCAGGCATTTGCTTGGTAGACGATACACCGAGAGTTTTCAGTTGCTCAGCACGTCGCACCAAGTTACCGCGACCTGTGGATAATCGCTGACCTGCTTTTTCAAACGCTTCTTGTGACCGCCTGATCTTATCTCCCACGTCTTGGAAGCTTTCTGCAAACAGCACAAATTGATCATAGAGCTTGCCACCCAAATCAGCGATCTGCCGGGTATTGCGGTTTTGATGCTCAATCCTCCACACATGTTCAACCGTGCGAAGTAACGCAAGTAACGTCGATGGAGATGCAATCACAACGCCTTGTGCGAGCGCGTCAGTAAACAACTGCGGTTGGGTTTCAAACGCCGCAGAAAATGCCGGCTCAACCGGAACAAACATAATGACAAAATCAACGGTGGTAATCCCAGGGAGTCCCGAATAGTTCTTGCCCGACAAACCTCTCACATGCGTCTTTAGCGAATTCGCATGCGCTTTCAGTGCATCCAATCGCTCAGAATCATCAACTGCAGACATCGCGCGCTCATAATCTTTTAACGACAACTTGGCATCGACGATCAAACACTTCTCATCCGGCAGAGAAATCACGACATCAGGTTGCAGCCGCGAGCCTTCTTCACCGGTAAAGCTTTGCTGGCGAGAATACTCATGCCCTTCACGAAGACCCGACGCACTGAGAACCTGATCCAAGACCAATTCACCCCAATTACCGGCTGTTTTGTTCTCGCCCTTTAATGCGCGAGTTAAGTTGATCGCATCCTCAGACATTTTTTGATTCAGCGCTTTGAGTGACACGATTTCCTGACGCAGCGACACTCGGTCACGGGTCTCATTCTCATAGACTTCGTTCACACGCTTTTTAAAGGCATCAAGTTCAGTGGTCAGTGGCTTTAAAAGTTGTGTCAGCGAATCACTGTGCTGCGAGGTCAATTCTTTAGAACGCTCGTTTAACAACTTCTGAGACAGCACTTCAAACTCAGCTTTCATTAATGCTGTTTTCTGATCGAGATCGGTATGCGCTTCAGATCGCGCATGAAGCTCAGCCAATTCAGCCTTTGCTGCCAACCACAGTTTCGCGAAGTAAGCAGCCAATACAGCACCCACAATCGCAATCACTGCCAATACCCAAGTGATTTCCATGTCTCAGATCTCCTCCACCTCCGGTATGATGACATCCCAAAACCAACCTCACCACCGGAGTCTTGATGTCAGACCGCGAAGACAACTTATTCCAAACGCCATTTAGCGGTGTCGGTGGATTTCGTTTTGATGAAAACGTCGCTCAAGTCTTCCCTGACATGATTCGCCGAAGTGTTCCTGGCTATGGACACGTGATTGGCTCAAGCGGACTCATCGCAAAGCGCTACGCACAACCCAATACAGTCATCTACGATTTAGGATGTTCGCTGGGCGCAACCACACTTGCAATTGCGAGCCAAGTGACGACTCCGGGCTGTCGCATTGTTGCAGTCGATAATTCAGAAGCCATGCTCGCCCAAGCACAATCGAGCCTATCGGATCGTTTGGTTGACCCACTCCCAATCGATTGGGTGCATGGCGATATCTCGACAATGACATTCGAACCATGCTCTGTTGTGGCACTCAACTTCACTTTGCAGTTTATCGAGCAAGCGAAACGCGAGAAATTATTGGCCGACATCCATCATGCGCTTCGCCCAGGTGGCGCTCTCATTCTGGCGGAAAAAGTCGTCCACGAGGATGCACTATCCCAAGAAACGTTAAATACGCTGCACTTGGATTTCAAACGCGCCAACGGCTACTCAGAACTCGAAATCGCGGGGAAACGCCAAGCGATTGAAAATGTGCTGATCCCTGAA
>RGHP01000142.1 GCA_010024125.1 Gammaproteobacteria bacterium
TTAACTACGGTAATCCGGATATCATCGCCAATACGGATCGATTCATCCACGCGTCGTGTCAGTACAAGCATATTCCACCTCAATCCGTTGAAAACTTTCATCCATGAAACGTTTTGCCAATATCCTATGTGCATACGTCTTCAGGAATTCACGGTCTCAGCATGCCACAGATGTTTGTGAATACAACGAAACTAATTGGAAATTGATACTCGCTTTGTCGGACAATTTTTTGTAAGTAAATTACTTAAAAAGCGCTGATGACTAGTAAATTTCACACAGATCAAGGTAGTGATTCCTTTGTATAGCGCAATATACAATTAAGAAGTCGTCGTTATAGCAATCGAACGACTAATCATTGGAGCCATCAAACAATTCCACAGAACGGAGAAAAGACATGTCTTTACCACAGCCAGTTTGGGATCTCTGGATCCGTCTCGGTCACTGGTTGATCGTTGCAGGTATCATGTTCCAACAGATCTCAGGTGAGAATATTGACTTGGTCAACATCCACGCAACAGTTGGGATACTCCTTGGTGGTTGGGTTCTTTTCCGCGTCATTTGGGGATTCACTGGGCCTTACCATGCGCGCTTCGCAAGTTTTCCACCACCTTCACCAAAAACTGCAGCAGCGAGTCTCAGGCGCGTTTTGAATAAAGAAACTGAAGAAACAGTCGGACATTCAGCGATCGGTGGCCTTGCCGTTTATCTACTTATTACATTGCTTGGGTTGACCGCTCTAACAGGCATGGCCTCATCAGACGATATCTTTTTCTCAGGCCCCCTGGCGCCATTTGTATCGGCCAACATCATAGATCTGGCAAGTCGCGCACATCCGATACTCAGTAAGGCTGTACTTGTAACCGTGATCATTCATGTATTGGCTGTGCTCTGGCATCAGTTTGCAATGCGAGAGCGACTGATTCAGGGAATGATCACTGGGCTAAAACCAAGTTTTGGATCGCAAACACCAGCACCACACCCGTTTTCAAAGATGATTCTGTTACGAGGATTCGTGATTTTTTCGCTATGCATCGGAGGCACATATGGACTTTTCGGTATCTATCTCGGCTGGTAATCAATCCCCACGTTTGCTTTATGATGTGCTTCGCAGATTCCCACTATGGCTATAAACGCGCCACTGACCGCGGCATACTCTCATGATGCAATGGCTTGACTAGCTTCGATGACGCTGTCTCCAAAACTTGAGAGCTTCTCCGAATAACTAGATATATCAGACCAGATTTTTAGTAACGTTTTTTATCCATCGGCTGCTTTTCCTAAAACATCGCAGCCATTAGGTCACCAAATTTATATTTCGCTACTGGCCATTACCCCTGACGAAACTCATTCGCTTTATCAGTGTCAGAAGCCCATGCCGTGGTTGAGAGTGCTGCTAAAATCAAACTTCCTGCAATTACACGCATTCAAATCATCCCTTCTTTGTTAAAGTCACACTCAGACATCCAAGTATGAGAGGCTTCAGTGAATACCGGAGAACGTTGGCTTTTTAATTTCGCTGCTTTTGTTGTGGTCTTAGCAGGCATCAAATCAGCGAGCGCAATCATCGTGACTTTACTAGTGGCATTGTTCGTGGCTCTGGTTTCAGCACCACTATCGATCGGTCTTCAGCGAAGAGGGGTCCCAAACGTCCTCTCAGTCCTCATCGTCTTGATTCTGTTGCTCTCCGTCATTGCGGGCCTAAGCGCTGTGGTTGGCGGATCAGTAAACGCATTTAGAGAAGCTGCTCCAATGTATGAGGCTCGCCTCAATGAGCAGCTCGAATCGCTGTGGGTGTTAGCAGCGAGTTATGACATTCCCATCGACGCAAATCAATTACGTCAATCCTTTGATACGTCGGGCGTATTCACCTTGCTATCGAACCTACTAACAGCACTCGGCGCCCTATTAACCAACGGCTTCTTAATCCTGTTGATTGTGGTATTCATCCTGATGGAGGCCGCATCGATGCCGCAGAAGGTTCGAGTTGCCTTCGGTCGCGGAGAGCACGAACCATTCGTTGCCTTTACCCAGTTTATGAAGCACCTGAATCAGTACCTTGCTATCAAAACGTTAATTGGCGTTGTCACGGGCGTTGCCGTTACGGTATTCCTGCTCGCAGAGGGTGTCGACTTCCCCTTCGTTCTCGGTTTACTCGCGTTTCTACTCAACTTTATCCCAACGCTTGGGTCTATCTTAGCTGGAGTACCCGCGGTCATTCTTGCGTTCTTAGAATTTGGAATCGGTTCAGCCGGCATCACAACACTCGTGTATCTGGGCGTGAATATCTCGCTCGGTCAGATCATTGAACCGCGCCTGCAAGGCCAGGGTCTCGGACTCTCACCAATGGTCGTGTTCTTGTCCCTAGTTTTCTGGGGGTGGCTACTCGGAATTGTCGGCATTCTCTTGGCGATCCCACTTACGATGACTGCAAAACTCGCATTTGAAGAATCTCCAAAATACAAATGGTTAGCTGTACTTTTAGGTCCAGAACGACCCTCACACACCGAATCAGACTAAAGCGAGCTAGATTTTTATGTTGCAGGCGCTAAAATTCGCACCGCGGTCTGGGAGGGATTCTTTGTGACCACTGCCGAAATAGAAGAGATCATCATGCTGGTCTGTGTTACAGGCCTTGTCGGCTACATGGGGTTTATTGTCGTCGATCTCGCTAAGCGATCCGGTGCCGGTAAGTTAGGAATGTATATCCTCCTGGGCGTTTTGATGCTGGCGCCTGCTGTTTTTATCTTAAAAGAACTGGCTGTGCTCCTCATCGATCTATAGACGAGAGGATGTAATCCAACATGCAATACATTGCCCGCGTGCTGATTCTGGCACTCATCCCTGGGCTTGCGTTTGCTGCTGAAACCACTGGCAACGTAATTGATTTAACAAACCATACTGCTGGCTTTCTTGCCATTGCCGCCTTTGTCATTGCGTATGCATTGGTGATGGCTGAAGAATCCATCCACCTCCCGAAATCCAAACCAGTCTTAATCGCAGCAGGTCTGATCTGGCTCATTATTGCGGTGTCCTATCAAGGAACCGGCTATGAACACCTTGCCGAAGAAGCTGTACGTCACAATTTGCTTGAATTTGCAGAACTCATGCTGTTCCTCCTTGTTGCCATGACTTACATCAATGCCATGGACGAACGCCGACTTTTCGAGTGGTTACGAGAAAAATTAATCGCTTCAGGTCTCGGTCTTCGGTCGCTATTTTGGTTAACAGGCATCCTCGCATTCTTTATTTCGCCAATCGCGGACAACTTAACAACAGCGCTTTTGATGTGCGCTGTTGTGATGGCAGTTGGAGGTAATAATCCTCGATTTATCGGACCCGCCTGCATCAATATTGTCGTTGCAGCGAATGCCGGCGGGGCCTTCAGCCCATTTGGCGACATCACAACCTTGATGGTTTGGCAAAAAGGTGTCTTAGGATTTACAGAGTTCTTTACACTGTTTGTTCCATCAGCGGTCAATTTTCTAATCCCGGCTGCAATTATGTCTCTCGTATTACCAAAAGAGAGACCTGAGGCTGCCGGACAAACAATCGAACTCAAACGCGGAACCTGGCGAATCGTTTGGCTATTTCTCGCAACAATCGCGACCGCCGTCTCATTCCATAACTTCCTTCATCTGCCGCCCGTCATCGGCATGATGTTGGGGCTCGGTTACCTCAACATGTTTGGTTACTACTTAGTTAAGACACTACCAAAATCACTCGATCGTAAACGGAAGATCTATGAGCAGCGTGGTGATGTCGAGGCGATTCAGCGTCTTGGTGAAGTTGTTCCCTTTAACGTTTTTTCAAAAGTCGCCCGCGCTGAATGGGATACTCTCCTCTTCTTCTACGGCGTCGTTTTGTGCGTTGGGGGACTTGGATTTATGGGATATCTGTCGCATGCGTCTGAGCTACTGTATGGCGATTTCGGACCAACAGTGGCAAACATCACCGTCGGAGTGCTCTCAGCGATCGTTGATAATATTCCTGTGATATTTGCAGTATTGGCGATGATGCCTGACATGTCTCATGGCCAATGGCTGCTTGTCACCCTCACTGCAGGTGTCGGGGGCTCACTTCTCTCAATCGGCTCTGCAGCA
>RGHP01000143.1 GCA_010024125.1 Gammaproteobacteria bacterium
TGGTCGCACTGATACTTATGGGTGCTGCTTTTCTATCGCTCTCGATGGGCTTCACTGGTCTACCCCGGGCGCTCGCAGGCTGGATTGGCGAACAAAATCTTTCACCGCTTGTGCTTATCGCTGCGTTGACGGTGTTCTATATCGTTCTTGGTATGTTCCTAGACGGGATTTCTTCAGTCGTTTTGACCATGGCAATTGTCGAGCCAATGATTCGTCAAGCTGGGATTGACGTGATCTGGTTCGGAATTTTCATCGTGGTGGTTGTGGAAATGGCCCAGGTGACACCACCAATTGGGTTCAACCTATTTGTTCTCCAAGGAATGACAAAACACGAAATCGGGTATATCGCCAAAACTGCACTTCCAATGGTTGGCCTGATGCTATTAATGGTTGGGATTCTTGTGGTGTGGCCTGAACTCGCGACCTGGCTTCCGGAAAACACGAGATGATCGATGATGGGCTGCCCGTCATCGACTTGAGTAGCGTCTCCTCACCAGAGGACCGCAAAGCGATTGGGAAACAACTAGTCGCATCTGTCGAAACCATCGGTTTTTTCTATGTTGTCGGCCATAGTATCGATCCAACGCTGACGAAAAATGCCTTTGATAGTTCTCGAGAATTTTTCAGCCTTACTGAAGATCAAAAACAAACAGTCGCTGTGAATCAAGCCCAACGCGGATGGATGCGCAAAGGCCTAACACGACTCGAGGGCTCAGCAAGTGCTGACGTCAAAGAAGTTTTTTTCTGGGGGCGCGAAGTCTCAGAGAATGATCCTGATGTTCTGCAGAAACTCCCATTAGTCTCGCCAAACCAATGGCCCGAGCTAATCCTGCCGAATTTTAAAGCGAATATTCTCGAGTACTATCAGACGGTAATGGCACTCGGCAGTTCATTGCTTGAATGCATCGCTTGTGGTTTAGATCAAAACCCCGAGGTATTTCGCGAGAAATACACAAAGCCTTTAGGCCGCGGACAGTTAGTCTATTACCCACCGATCTCTGCAGATGATTTAGCGTGTAACTCGTACAGCGCTGCCCCTCATACAGATTTTGGCGTTCTCACTATCCTTTTACAGGACTCACTTGGAGGACTTCAGGCAAGGCATCAAAACGGTAAATGGATTGATGTACCGCCGATCGAAGGATCATTCATTTGCAACATTGGCGATCTTCTTGAGCGTTGGACCAATGGAAGACTCAAATCAACCGTGCATCGAGTTCTCAACACTTCAGGTAAAGAAAGATTATCGATCCCAGTTTTTTTTGATCCAAACAGCGATGCATGGATAGATCCGCGAGATTTCGAGACATCTCAAAACGAAAGTATCCTCCCACCTGTAAAAGCTGGTGAATACATTAGCGGCAAGAATCACCGGAATTTTTTGCACTATGCGCGCCAAATGGAACAAGGATTGTAACCGGCTGCAATCATCTGACAGAGCGAAGCCACTCTGGTTGATAACCGAGTTCTAACGGCGATCCCCGACAACATCCTGATCTTGTTTCACTCCACCAGCGCTGATCGCTTCTCGAGCCTTATCTAGAAAGTCGGTTTTACTGACGTAGGTCCAACCGACTGATACAAGTACGTCGTTCTTGAATACATATGGCGTAAAGTCATCGTCACTATTGCTACCACCTGGATCCAGTCTCGTGCGTATAAAATGGATTTCCACTTGTTCGCCGTAACTGAGATAGCGCTCTGGCTGTCTTTTAAAGTGTGACGGAATGACCTGCTGGTTGGTCTGCAGAATAGCCAAAACATGCTCCCTCGCGTCGCCAATAGAAATCTGGGATGCGACAGATTTGTAATCAGCAACCGCTTTCTGAGTAACTGGGTTCGGGGCGCAGCCAGCAACGCTGAGTACAGAGACCGCGAGGGCTACTATTCCGAATTTGTGGCATGTCAGTTGGAACAATTGATTCATGTGTTTGTATATCGGTGCTGCGATTCTTTTCTAAAGGGATAGTAACCACATCGATCAACAATCAAAAATATTTACAAACAAAGGGTTTCGCTTCTTTCAATAAATCGCGAGGATATGACGATGATTTAGATCTTTTTAAGAAGACAGCTCTCATGAATCGAACGGAATTTTTCGTCGCACTCTGGAACCAATACATTCAAGTGACGCCCCAGGCTGACAGTATCCACGCGTTATTTAATGAACGCGGTGAAGATGTGATTAACGATCATGTCGCTTTTCGTACATTTGATATCAAGGGTTTTGATCTCGACAGAGCCACAGAGCTCCTCGCAACCATCGGATACGAGGCGTTCGATAGCTACACGTTCCCAGACAAGCACCTGCGAGCCAAAGCCTATCGTGTCCCAGATGATTCGAATGCGCCAAAGATATTCTTTAGTGAACTCATCCGATCTGAGTTAGGTGAGGAAGCACAAGCGATCATCAATAAAGTGACTAGAGGCCTTGAGGGTGAGCTCACATTATCAGACCTCACCGGTCGCTACCCGTTTCATAAGCCAACGTTTGATGAATATCAGAGTCTCGCGAATGCGAGCGAATATGCAGGTTGGCTCTCTACGATGGGGTATCAAGCAAATCACTTCACAGTCAATGTGAACGCACTTCAAACTCTCGAGTCAGTTGAAGAAGTGATCGAACTACTTCTAGAGCATCAGTATCAACTGAATGAGGTCGGTGGTCGCATCAAAGGTACTCCAGCAGATCTTCTCGTCCAAGCCTCGACGATAGCTGATCAAATGACATTCGAGTTTTCTGACGGCGCCGTATCAGATATCCCAAGCTGTTTTTATGAATTCGCCCACCGGTTTAACGAGTCAAACGGACAGCTCTTTCAGGGGTTCGTGCCGAATAATGCCAACGCGATTTTTGAGAGCACAGATCGGCGTTAATTACCAAAAGCCGCAGGCTTTTATGATCCCAGGACCAACCAGAGGCAAATTTGTCGAAAAAGATATCTGCTCTTTTTCTAACTCGGCCAGCATATGCATGCGGCCTGACGCTATCAGTAAAAAATAGCGAACAAAGCTTGGAACTAAACGCTATAGCCCCAAATATTATTGGTCGCAGAGGAGATCCCGATGACACGTCTTATCACCGCCTTTACATTCGTTTGTTTATCAACAATATCAATTGCTCACGAGGGTGCCGAAGGTGTAATTAAGGAGCGCATGGATCGATTCAAACAAAACAAAGAAGCCATGAAATCGATTAAAGGGAACCTTAGTGGGGACGCTGCAGTGATCGCTCAAAAGGCGTCAGAAATCGAAGCCTGGGCCAATGAAATGGTCAACTTTTTTCCTGAGGGCTCAACACAATCGCCATCTGAAGCACTGCCTGCGATTTGGAAAGAATTCGATCGGTTCACTGAATTAGCTAATGCCAATGCAAAGGCTGCAGGAAATCTCAAAACACTGGCTCAATCAGGAGCTGACGCAAATGCGCTCACCAATGGATTTAAAGCGCTCGGAAAAACTTGCAAGGATTGTCACAACGACTACAAAGAGTAGATCACGATGACTTCACGCCGCAATTTCCTAAAAGCCTGTCTTGCCACTCCACTGCTCGCGGCAACACCAGCATTGACCCTTGCTAATGCTAGGGAGCCTCTAACCCTCACGGCATCAAAAACGACCAAACGCTTGGTGCCAGGCAACGAATACAACGACGCATCCGTCTGGGCGTTTAACCAGACGGTTCCCGGGCCTGAATTGCGATTGAAAAAAGGCGATACCCTGTCTGTCGATTTTCTCAATCAACTGGACGAGGGGTCATCGATTCACTGGCATGGCATCCGAAACATCAACGCCATGGATGGAGTCGCAGGTCTCACTCAACCCGAAGTCATACCCAATGGCCAGTTTCGATATGAATTTCCACTGAATGATTCTGGTACCTATTGGTACCACAGCCACGCAAAGACCTGGTCACAGGTTGCCCGCGGGCTCTATGGACCTTTGATTGTTGAAGACGAGTCCGATCCGGCGGTCGATCACGACCTCGTATTAATGATCGACGACTGGTTGCTTGCAAACGACGGGACTATTGATGAGGCATCATTTGGCTCACTACATGACTGGGCACATGGTGGGCGG
>RGHP01000144.1 GCA_010024125.1 Gammaproteobacteria bacterium
TACCACCAATAGTGCGAGCACAGTCCCTGTAATAAATCCCTCTGGAAAGGTTTGCATCAATGCATAGGGATAATAGAAATCCAGTAGGTAATCTAAGGGATAGAGCCCTGACAGCCATAAGAGTGTGGTTATTGCAGTTGCTGAGACCGCGATACCAATCGTGGACCCGAAGAATCCACATCCCCAGACGTAGGCGAAAAAGTTAGGCGGTAACAGTCTCAGCGAGAGTTTCCACACAAGAAAAGTCGTCCCACCTGGAATAATTAAGACAGCCAAAGCTGAGGCGGGAATATCAACAATTGAGCCGACGCCTGACAATGCATTGGCAATCATGCCGAGTACGCCACCAACCAACATGTATGGAAATCCAAAGAGAAGGGTGAGAAGTGCTGAGCCGAAGATATGGAATGAGAGTCCAGGCTCGATACCGGCGCTTAACCGCCAGAGCAGGGTGAAGAATAGGATACTTGCAGCCCACGCACTGGTATCGCCAAGGTGTTTGAGGTGATTAAGATCCAATCGAAAAATCGAGCCCGCGAATAGCGTCCAAAAGACCACTTGGATGCCAATCCAAGTCAGTGTCGGCCAACCGCTTGTTAGGCCTTGGAGGAGCATGAGAAACGCTCTGGTGGCTCGAGTGGGAAGCGCACTTCGCCTTCGGGAATTTCAAGTACGAGGGTGTGTGCGCCATGTGTGGCTGCATAGCAGCAGAGCCTTGGTGTTAACCAACTGGCCTCATCGTCTGAGAGTCTCAAAATATTGATGCGCATTTCACCATCAGTCGTATGCGGCTCGATTGCGACTAACAATGTTGGTGTATCGAAGCGCAGTGATTCTGCATCTAACGGCATTAAGGTTTTGTCGGGGTCACCTGTCAGTGTCATGGTTCGATGTGGGATCCCCGCATCATCAAACACAGGACCTTCGGGCAAGAAGCCATGGTTGGCGTAAAAACCCATGGCCGTAATTTGAGCACCGAGTGTTGGCGTATTGCCTGCTTCTTGGATTTTTGTGATGGCGGCTCTTAATAATTTACTGCCGACGTTTTTGTGTCGGACCTCTTTTAAAACGGCCATCCGGCCAATTTTTGTCAGGTCTAAGATGCGCGCGCAGCCCACAGGTTCACCATCACGCTCGGCAAGCAGATGGATTGCATCTTGATCAGCAGGATCCCACTCGTCAGCGGGATCGATCTGTTGCTCCTCGATAAAGACTTGGGTTCTGATCGACTGGAGTGCCTCTTGGGCTGTTGCCCAAGTGACTTCACGTACCGTCGTTCTCGGACGGTATGAGCGAGCCTGTTCGGATGAGGTCGATGATGGTGTCACGCCAGAGGCTTTCCAGCTTCCGGATGTCACTCGATTGAATAGCGCGCGTATTGGCCAAGTGAAGCAGTTCAGAAGGCGTTTGATCACCGATCCGTTCTCCGTTTACGTAAAGCGTTTGATTGACATAGGCCATCCTATAGCCCGGGTCGAGTTCCCATTGTGTCATCGAATCGATGAGTGGGTCGATGTCTTGGTCATCGAAATCGTCTACTGGTTCGATCTCGAGATAGGGGGCTGTCACCCGCGTTGCCAAAAGATGCTCAAGCACTTGGGGTTCGTCCAGGTATCGCATGATGGCTTCTTTGGCTTTGTCGAGATCGCTTGCCAAGATTTCTGCCGGTGCACCGTCATGTTGTCTGCCGGGGTCGTTAAATCGAATTTGTTGTTGGCTGCTATCGAGTGTTTCCAGTGCACCTTCGAGCAGCGCTCCTGCATCTGGCGCGCGGAAACCGAGGGATAAAGTCATGCAGTCGGGATCGAGGCTCACGCCATGATGAATCATGTTTGGTGGCAAATAGAGCACATCTCCGGGGTGTGCTGTCCAGGTTGCGAGTGGCTCTTCTGGTTCAACTAAAGCGATCGGTTGGTTTGGAACAAGCGGCGTCGATTGGGTCGCCCATGGACCGATATCCCACTGTCTACGACCGTTTAACTGAATGAGAAATACGCTGAATTGATCGAAATGTCGCCCGACACTGCCATCGACTGATGCCCAAGACAGCATGCAGTCTTCAAACCGCCAGTGTGGTAGCCAAGTCATCGATCTCCGAATCTGGTCATATTCCGGGAACAGGTGCTCAAGCGCATGCATGAGCGCTGTCCATGGCTTTTTGGGCGTGGCGAACGACTCGAATGGGCCGTGTTCGAGTGTGAATGTTGAACCTTCGACGCCTGTTAGTAACCGGCTCGGTAGATCAGTTTCAGTGAGAATTTGGATCAGTGTCTCGGTATCTGGAACCAAGGCACTGACGTCTACGGCCTGTTCGAGGATGACAGGAGCGGTTTGCCAATAGCGCTGGAGCGTGTGTCCATCAGCGAGTGACACACCCTGTAGCCGCTCGACGGTCATACGTTTCTTGCCTGAGCCTCTGCAGATCCGGTGTAGGTCAGCGGAGTCATATCGAGTAGTGCTTGCTTGGCATCCTCTGGAATATCGAGGTTTCCGATAAAGGCACGTAATGACTCTTCGTCAATTGGCTTACCACGAGTTAACTCTTTCAACTGCTCGTATGGCTTTTCGATTCCATAGCGGCGCATGACGGTTTGTACCGGTTCAGCCAATACTTCCCAACGTTTCGCTAGATCTTCAGTGATCACTGCAAGATTGATCTCAAGCTTATTGAGTCCTTTCAATGATGCTTCATAGGCAATCAGCGAGTGTGCTGCGCCAACGCCAACATTTCGAAGGACCGTTGAATCAGTCAGATCGCGCTGCCAGCGTGATACTGGAAGTTTGGCGGCTAAGTGCTCAAAAACCGCATTGGCGATACCCAGGTTTCCTTCGGAGTTTTCGAAATCAATTGGGTTCACCTTGTGCGGCATGGTCGATGAACCAACCTCGCCGGCAACGGTGCGTTGTTTGAAATAGTCGAGTGAGATGTAGCTCCACAAATCGCGATCAAGATCGATCAGAATCGTATTGAAACGCTTCAAGGCATCGAAGTATTCAGCGACACAATCATGGGGTTCGATCTGCGTTGTGTAGGGGTTGAACGTCAGCCCGAGATTGGTGATCACGCTCTCTGCGTGGGCTGCCCAGTCCACTTCAGGGTAGGCAGACAGGTGGGCGTTGTAGTTACCAACAGCGCCATTCAATTTACCAAGCAGTTGAACCGCTTCAAACTGTGTCAACTGACGCTCAAGTCGTGCGACGACGTTTGCAAACTCTTTACCCACAGTCGTTGGCGATGCGCTCTGTCCGTGGGTCCGCGATAACATTGCGTGTGCGGCCCACTCATTGGCTTTAGCGCGCAGGAACTCAACGATTTCTCGCATTTTTGGTGCGAGTACGTCATCACGCATGCGTGTCAGCATCAGGCTGTAAGACAGGTTGTTGATGTCTTCGCTGGTACATGCGAAGTGCACAAATTCAGAAATTGCATTGAGCTCCGGGCTTAGCGCAAATTTCTCTTTGATGAAATATTCGATTGCTTTCACATCATGGTTGGTTGTGCGCTCAATCTCTTTGATGCGCTCACCGTCAGCTTCTGCAAAATCAGCAACGATCGCATCGATTTGCGTAATCGCCTGTTCTGATAGCGGAGCGACTTCGTCGATCTGTGGATGGCTTGCCAATGACTTGATCCAAGCCAGTTCGACTTCAACGCGAGCGCGCATCAAGCCGAATTCACTGGCAATTGGACGCAGTGCATCGACTTTGGATGCGTAGCGGCCGTCAATTGGCGAGATCGCTGTCAGCATAGATAAATTCATGATGTTCCTATAATCCGATTGAATCTAATTCCTTGAATACGCGGCCTCGCTGGAATAGCAGCGACAGACGCCCACCACCGAGCTGTCGATACAGCATGGCGGCGCGGATTCCGCTTAAGAGGAGTGCGCGTACTTTAGCAGGATTGTTGCCCTGTTGCAGATGTCGACCATGGTTACCTGTCACCATGATCCGGAATTTGAGCGTCGAGACGGTTTCTTGATAGGCAGTATTTAAGGTCTCGATCACGGATTCGTGTGT
>RGHP01000145.1 GCA_010024125.1 Gammaproteobacteria bacterium
GTTTAAGAGAGTTCGAGCGGCGCATTCAAGAAGCCGAGAACGGTGCCTTAGAGACATGATTACAAAATCATTTAGCTTGTGATGCGTTTTTAAATAATTGAAGTCGAATAATGATGATGACATTTGGCAAAGATTGATATGACTCAACTCGCACTCGTTACCGGCAGCACCAGCGGGATTGGCCTGGGGATAGCAATGTCTTTGGCAGAGGCTGGTTATCAGCTCATTCTGAACGGGTTTGGCGAGCCTGAAGTCATCGATCAAGCGCTGGCTGATGTTGGGGCGGTAAGTTCAGAGTCGCCGCTTTATATCGGAACTGATTTAACTCAACCGCGCGCGATTGAGCTTGCGCTGTCTGAAATTTTTGAATCTGAGGGTTCTGTTAGCGTACTCGTCAATAACGCCGGAATGCAGTTCACAGCACCTGTTGACGAGTTTCCTGTCGATAAGTGGGATCAAATCATTGCGCTCAATCTGAGTGCCGCCTTTCATACCATTCGTCTGTGTTTACCTGGAATGAAAGCGCAGAACTTTGGGCGGATCATCAATATCGCGAGCGTGCATGGCCTAGTAGCTTCAGTGAATAAGCCAGCATATGTGGCAGCAAAACATGGTCTTATTGGACTCACAAAGGCAACGGCACTTGAGACCGCTGAGATGAATATCACATGCAATGCGATTTGTCCTGGTTGGACACATACGCCACTGATCCAGACTCAGATCGAAAACAGAGCTTCTGATCTGAATATCAGTATTGAAGATGGTGGGCGCGCTTTACTTGCGGAGAAGCAACCATCCAAAGAGTTTGTTACAACGGATCAGTTAGGAGCGCTGACCCGTTTTCTTTGCACGGACGCAGCTTCCCAAATCACTGGCGCGAGTTTGCCAGTTGATGGCGGTTGGACAGCACAATAACTTGAGGAACGATTACCCATGTGTAATGAAATTAGTTGTTATCAATCAAATAAGCCGGCTCTCACAGTCGATCCCGAAAGCCGTCGTTTATTCTTAAAAGGTGTGGCATCACTTCCACTCGCCTACGTACTCGCTGATATCGAGCCCGCAAAAGCCGCTGCTCATGGCGGTGAGGCAGTGACGCTCAAGACTGATCTTGCTGGGGAAGTCACAGGCTACCTGGCTGAGCCAGAAGACAAAAACGCACCAACAGTCATTTTGATTCACGAGTGGTGGGGCTTGAATGATCACATTAAAGCTGTCGCCCAAGAATTCAAAGAGAAAGGATTCCGAGCATTAGCGGTTGATTTGTTCAAAGGATCAGTTGCCGCAGATCGTGACGGTGCAATGGCTCAGATCAAAGCATTGAACCCAGACGAAGCGACAGACACCATGAATGCGTGGGTCGAGTGGGCGAAGAAGCAAGGTAATGGCAAAGTCGGAACCTGTGGCTGGTGTTTTGGCGGCGGTTGGAGCTTGCAAACAGCGCTCTCTGCAGGACCAGATGCAAGTGTCATTTATTACGGCCGTGTTGGCGGATCTGCTGACGAGTTGAAAAATCTGAACACCCCGCTTCTTGGGCATTTTGGAACGCTCGATAAAAGTATCAATCCAAAAATGGTTGGTGCGTTCCAGCAAACATTACGCGAGGTTGGTAAGGACGAGTTATTAACCACGCATTGGTATACAGCGAACCATGCGTTCGCAAACCCAACTGGCGGTCGATACGATGAAGATGACGCGGCGCTGGCACTTGCTCGCACCCTCACCTTCTTAGAATCGCACCTCCGCGGTTAATCGAAGGCTTATAGCTCTACCCGAAGGGGTAGAGCTATAGCAAATTCCAAACAATCCAAACCACACCGCTGATTGCACTCGCGCCAAGAGATATCATGGTTAGCATCATTCCCGTTGCTGATAGCTTCCTGAGCGCAATTCAGTGACCAGTAACGAGCGTGCATGCAGTACCCGACCAACAATAAATATGACGCCTAACATTGCGACCCACCACAGGTAACTGTCGACCAATTCAAGTAACAGCAGACTGATTAAAAAGATGGGTGTGACTTCGGTAAAATTTCCGTGAGCGCGGACTGCCCTCTCTAGATCAGGCGCATCATCAGAGCCAACAGCAATCTGAGATCTTCTCCGCGCTCTAATCACAATCGCAGTGAGCACAATCTGTATTCCAATTAATACACTTGTCACGAGCAATGTGATGACAGGAATTGCCATTTAAATCCACTCCAATAGATGACAGATGTATGCAGCTCCCATCATGACGATCACAAGTTCCAAAGGAGATCGCTTGAGAGCAATGCAAATAAATAAACTTAAAATAGCAAGCGCAGTAGTCGCCTCTGAATAGACGGCTTCGGTAAATACTGGATTAATCAGTACCGCAAACAAAAGCCCAACAACGACCGCATTAACGTAGATGAACCGATCTTTCCATTTCTCGAGTACGCTGCCGAAACTCAATGCAACAGCCAGAAGAATTGCACCGGGAAGGAAGATTGCAATAACTCCAATCAATGCAGCAATTATTGGGGATTCAGGAACAGTAACCGCGCCTAAATATGAGGCAATGGTGAACAGAGGGCCTGGCATTGCTTGCGCAAATCCGTACCCAGCAAGAAAAGTACTGATCTCCAACGGTGGTACAAATTCAGCTTCGAGAAGTGGTAAAACGACATGCCCTCCGCCGAACACTAAAGCACCACTGGTGTAATGACCAGCAAACACCGCGCTCCAGATTGAACTGTCAGAGAGGGTAACGGCAAAGACAATGCCAATTCCCCAGAGACCAATACCGAGTAATGGCCCCGAGAGATTCCATTGCCGAGCCATTATGTTCTCGACGGTATCAGGGCTTCCCTGCCCCAATCGCATGTAACCACCAATCAATGCAGCGAGTATCAGCCCCACCTGCATGATCGCGGTTGGCATCGAATAAAATGCAACGACTGCAATCAAAGCGACAATTTTGGTCTCGCGATCTGTACACAGCTGTTTCCACATGCCGATCACTGCTTGAGTTACGATGCCGACGGCTACGAGCTTCATTGCAGTAATAACCCAAGCACTATCGGATGCGACACCACCATACAAGATCCAGAGTGCTGCGCATAACATGAGGACAGCACTCGGGAGCGTAAAACCTAGCCATGCAGCAAATGCGCCTGTCCATCCTGCAAATCGATATCCAAGACCCATGCCGACCTGCGATGAGGCGGGCCCGGGGATGATCTGACAAACCGCGACGAGCGATGCATAGTCGCTATCACTCAGGCGTTGCTCTTTTTCCACAAACTGGCGCCGAAAGATACCGATGTGGGCCACAGGCCCGCCGAACGATGTGCAGCCTAACCATAAAAATTGACGAAAAACTGAAAATGGACTCGTTTTCAAGACAACCTCTTCAAACATCCATTGCCTAGCAAATCAAAGACGCATGTCATTCTGATGACTTTAGAGAATATAAGGCAGCGATTTGCGGCTCATATTGCGCGATAACTTGTTTGCGCTTGACCTTTTGTGTTGGCGTTAGCAACCCATTCTCGATCGAGCAAGGTTCATCCATCAGCACCGCCTTACGAACTTGCATTAGAGGTGATTTATTTTGGTTATATCGCTTCAGAATGGCGTGTACTGCGGCATCACGTCGTGCCAATTCGATTTCTTCAGAAAGACAGATAATCGCTGATAACCATGGTCGCGCATCACCCACGACGACAACCTGTTCGACTTCTGGGTACAAACTGATTTCCTGTTCAATTGGGGCCGGCGCAATATTGTCTCCACCAGAGTTCACGATCAGGTCTTTCAACCTCCCGACGATTCGAATGTGTCCATCGGGATCAATTTCAGCAAGATCACCAGTATCTTTTGCAGCAAGAGCAGAATCAAAACGAGCTTGTGTGTAGTACAAGTTAGAGCCTTCAGCAAGATCACCTGTATCGAAAGCATTCAATTCAGCAATCTTTGAAGAAGCAATAGCACCAC
>RGHP01000146.1 GCA_010024125.1 Gammaproteobacteria bacterium
ATGGGGCGCTTGATTCCTGCGGGTACTGGTTTGGCTTATCACGCAGAGCGCAAGCGCAAGCGTGCTGAAGCCGGAGAAGAAACACGTGTTTCTGCTGCTGAAGTGGCAGAAGCATTGAGTCGAGAGATCGCTGAGATTGAATCTCAGGGGCAAGAGGCGGCGGAGTAATATCCGCCTCACTTGACTGTAGCTTTGGGCGCGCCTAGAATCGCGCCCTATTTTTTGCAATGGACTAGGGAGTTTGCCAATGGCAACTATTAATCAGCTTGTTCGCAAGCCACGTAAGCGTAAGGTCGTCAAAACAGACGTTCCTGCGTTGCAGGCTTGCCCACAGCGTCGCGGTGTATGTACTCGTGTATATACAACCACACCAAAGAAGCCAAACTCAGCGCTTCGTAAAGTGTGCCGTGTACGTTTGACTAACGGATACGAAGTATCTTCATACATCGGTGGTGAAGGCCACAACCTGCAGGAGCACTCAGTTGTTCTGATCCGCGGCGGTCGAGTTAAGGATTTGCCAGGTGTGCGTTATCACACAGTACGTGGTGCATTGGATACCGCTGGTGTGAACGATCGTAAACAAGGTCGTTCGAAGTATGGTGCGAAGCGGCCTAAGAGCTAATTCGAAACCAAGAATTCATTAAACTGTAATCATTTATACAGAGTATGGCTCGCCATGCTCAGTAAGGCCGGGCGAAAGTCCCGGAATGACCTGAAGAAAAGGAAAATACAATGCCAAGACGTCGCGTCCCCGTAAAACGTGAAATTTTGCCGGATCCAAAGTTCGGTGATCAATTGCTTGCTAAGTTCATTAACCACGTCATGGAAAGTGGAAAGAAGTCCATTGCAGAATCCATCGTTTACGGAGCGCTTGATCGCGTTCTCGAAAAGAACGGTGGGGATCCACTTGAAGTGTTCAACCAAGCGCTTGAGAACATCGCGCCGATGGTTGAGGTGAAGTCTCGTCGTGTTGGTGGTGCAACTTACCAGGTGCCTGTTGAAGTGCGTCCAAGTCGTCGTACAGCACTGGCGATGCGTTGGTTGGTAGAGTACGCGCGCAAGCGTGGTGAGAAGTCAATGCAAGCGCGTCTTGCAGGTGAAATCCTCGATGCGGTCGAGCAGCGCGGAGCTGCGGTGAAGAAGCGTGAAGACGTACACCGCATGGCTGAAGCTAACAAGGCGTTCTCACACTTCCGTTTTTAATTGAATGATGGCCGGATAATCCGGCCCTTTGGAGAGTAACAGTGGCACGTACCACCCCAATTAACCGCTACCGTAACATCGGCATCTGCGCACACGTTGATGCTGGTAAAACAACGACTACAGAACGCGTTTTATTCTACACCGGTGTGAACCACAAGATTGGTGAGGTTCACGACGGCGCGGCAACCATGGACTGGATGGCGCAGGAACAGGAGCGTGGAATCACGATCACGTCAGCTGCGACAACAACCTTCTGGCAAGGTATGGATCAGCAGTTTGACAAGTACCGCGTCAACATCATTGATACACCGGGCCACGTTGACTTCACAATTGAGGTTGAGCGTTCAATGCGCGTCCTTGATGGTGCGGTTGTTGTGTTCTGTGCAGCATCAGGTGTTGAGCCGCAGTCTGAGACTGTTTGGCGTCAGGCTGACAAATATGGTGTTCCACGTATTTGTTTCGTCAACAAGATGGACCGTGATGGTGCTGACTTTATCCGTGTAGTCAATCAGGTTCGTGACCGTTTGGGTGCGACTGCTGTTCCGATTCAGTGTGCGGTTGGCGCAGAGAAAGACTTCAAGGGTGTTGTGGATCTTGTGAAGAACAAGTTCATCGCCTGGAATGAAGACGATATGGGTACAACCTTCACTTATGAAGACGTACCTGCGGAAGTTGCTGATCAAGTTGCGTCGCTCCGTGAAGAGATGATTGAAGCAGCTGCTGAGGCAAACGAAGAGCTGATGGAAAAGTATCTTGAAGGCGGTGAGCTTTCAGAGGCAGAAATTAAAGCTGGTATTCGTCAGCGTACTTTGGCTCGTGAAATCGTTCCTTGCCTCTGTGGTACGGCGTTCAAGAACAAAGGTGTTCAGGCGATGCTTGACGCTGTGATTGATTATCTTCCAGCCCCAGATGAAGTCGAAGCGATTCGTGGTATGAAGGAAGATGAGTCAGAAGATACGCGTCCT
The DNA here is from genome assembly GCA_010024125.1 of Gammaproteobacteria bacterium. GTDB lineage: Bacteria > Pseudomonadota > Gammaproteobacteria > Pseudomonadales > Litorivicinaceae > HIMB30. The sequence continues at coordinate 2,169 of RGHP01000146.1, forward strand.
GCTGATGACGATGCGCCATTCGCTGCACTGGCATTTAAGATCGCGACTGACCCGTTCGTGGGTACACTCACGTTCTTCCGTGTGTACTCAGGTGTTCTTAACGGTGGTGACTCAGTTCTTAACTCTGTGAAGGGTAAGAAAGAGCGCGTTGGTCGTATGGTTCAGATGCACGCGAATACGCGTGAAGAGATCAAAGAAGTTCGTGCTGGTGACATCGCGGCTGCAATTGGTCTGAAAGACGTGACCACTGGTGACACACTGTGCGATGTGAATAATCCGATTATTCTCGAGCGCATGGAATTCCCAGAGCCTGTGATTTCGTTGTCTGTTGAACCGAAGTCAAAGCCCGACCAAGAAAAGATGGGTATCGCACTTGGTAAGCTCGCGCAGGAAGATCCATCGTTCCGTGTGAAGACTGACGAAGAAACAGGTCAAACGATCATTTCTGGTATGGGTGAGCTTCACCTTGACATCATTGTCGACCGGATGCGTCGTGAATTCTCTGTTGAATGTAACGTCGGTGCTCCTCAGGTGTCTTACCGTGAGTGCATTCGCAAGTCGGTTGAAGTCGAAGGCAAGTTTGTGCGTCAGTCAGGTGGTCGCGGTCAGTATGGTCACGTTGTTGTCCGTATTGAACCACTCCCATTGGACGGTGAGCAAAACTACGAGTTCGTGAATGAGATTGTTGGTGGTGTGGTTCCTAAGGAATACATCCCTGCGGTATCGAAAGGTATCGAAGAGCAGATGAATAACGGTGTATTGGCAGGCTTCCCACTCTTGGGTGTGAAAGCGACTCTGTTCGATGGATCGTTCCACGAAGTTGACTCGAACGAAATGGCGTTCAAGATCGCGGGTTCAATGGCAATGAAGAAAGGTGCGCTTCAAGCTAACCCTGCGTTGCTTGAGCCGATCATGAAGGTTGAAGTCGTTACCCCTGAAGAAAACATGGGTGACGTGATTGGTGATCTTAACCGTCGCCGTGGCCTGGTTCAGGGCATGGACGATGGTGTGGGGTTTGAGCGTAGTAAGCCGCACGTAAACGTAGGCACGATTGGTCACGTTGACCATGGTAAGACGACTTTGACAGCGGCGTTGACGCGTGTTGGAGCGGAAGTATTTGGTGGTGAGACGAAGGCGTTTGACCAGATTGATAATGCACCTGAAGAGCGTGCACGTGGTATCACGATTTCGACGTCACACGTTGAGTATCAGTCACACACACGTCACTACGCACACGTTGACTGTCCTGGTCACGCTGACTATGTGAAGAACATGATCACTGGTGCTGCACAGATGGACGGTGCGATTTTGGTTTGTTCTGCAGCGGATGGTCCGATGCCACAGACACGTGAGCACATTTTGTTGTCACGTCAGGTTGGTGTTCCTTACATCGTTGTATTCATGAACAAGGCAGACATGGTTGATGACCCTGAGCTGTTGGAATTGGTTGAGATGGAGATTCGTGAGCTGTTGGATCAGTACGAGTTCCCAGGCGACGACACACCAATCATTGTTGGTTCTGCGCTGAAGGCGTTGGAAGGCGATACATCAGATATCGGTATGCCAGCTGTTCAGAAGTTGATTGAGACATTGGACGAGTACATTCCTGAGCCGGAGCGTGCGATTGATCAGTCGTTCTTGATGCCGATTGAAGACGTGTTCTCGATTTCTGGTCGTGGAACGGTTGTGACTGGTCGTATTGAGCGCGGTATCGTGAACGTTGGTGACGAGATTGAGATCGTTGGTATCAAGGATACGACGAAGAC
>RGHP01000147.1 GCA_010024125.1 Gammaproteobacteria bacterium
TAGGCATGAACCACGGCGGCACGCCAACAACAACTTTCATATTCAATGCCAACAACTTGATTGACCCGCTCTTCGGTATTTGGTTCCCATTGCAGGCCCGCAAGGAAGCGCCAGTCTTGTCTGATTTGGTTGGAGACATAGAGATCGGTTCGAGTCGCCGCGTCATTATCCCAAACGATACGCTGCGTGACGTAGTCTGTATCAGATGTCCGATATTTGAACTCGTTGGTTGCCGTGTCCATGGTCTCGCCATCAGCCACAGACGTAAAACGCGTATTCCAGTTGAAGGATTCAGCGAGGCGGGCGGTTGATTCGACAACTAATGGACCCTGATCTGTGGTTTCTGGGCTACCCGACAGTGTCACGCCCCGATCTTGCAGGTAAATGGTTCGTCCCGCTGTCACACGATATGTTTCGATGCCGCTCGCATTAATGCCACGCGAGGTGAGTGATAATGCAATCTCTCGAGTATCACCGACAAAGTCGCCGCCAGAGATTGGATTGTCCAAAAAGATCTGGCTCACTGTGTCTGTCTCGTTTGCTGTATCGGGGGTATCGAACTTGACGACAGTTGGATCTTCATTGGGCTCACGGACCAAAAGCTTCGCACGAGGAATGATTTCATGCAGTGATCCATTCTCGCCGAACTTCTCAAAGTTGAGGCTACTATCGAGAGACGCACCATAGGTGAAGTACGCGTTATCTTGCGTTGTTGTTCCAGTGGTTGCCTCGGACCAGCGCGCAAAACCTAATGCCGCTGGTGTTAAAGAGCCAAACGCTTGCGACATTGGATATTCTGCTTTTAAGTCTGACGACAGACGACGCCCTTCAGATGGATCTGAACTCGTGAGGCCCGTCGTATTCCGTGTGAATTCTGTCGCATCACCTGAAACAAAGACGTTCCAGTCTTCGCCATACTCAGCCCAAGATGCAGTCAGTTGAGGTTGACGGGAGAACTTGACCGCTGAACCTGTAACCGAGGGATCAACAACATCAATGCGATCCACTAACCACCCAGCACTCCAATTATCACCTCGAACGGTCGCTCCGATTGATGAAGTCAGTTGCTGCTTATCTGAGAGATCAGCAAAGTTATCAAGATCATCCTGATAAGTACCATCAGATGCATCTTCATAAGTCATATTCCAGATCACGGCCTTTGATGGATCGCTCGTCAAGGTCAGTTTTGAAATATGACGGTCTGTCCCCGTGACTTTATCGTCAGGTAACTGCTCGGTTTTTGCTTCAAAGAGACTGAAGTCTTCAAACAGGTACCGACCGTGTAGGCCAACCGCTGTGCCCCGCGCTGTCATGAATCGCGGTTGGATCAACAGGTCGTAATTTGGCGCAAGGTTCCAGTAAAACGGGGTAACGATCTCTGTTCCAGACGTTGATCCCACTGAATAGCTCGGGAAAAGGAAGCCAGTCAGACGTCTATCATCCAATGGAAAACCGAGGGCTGGTGTATAGAACACAGGGATTTCTTTGACCCGAACAACGACATTATTCGCCCAACCGCGACCAGAGGATTGATTCAGGTAAATCTGATTGGCCTTAAGATCCCAGGAATTAACACCCGGCGCACAGAAAGTAATGGTTCCGTTCACAACGCGAATGTCGCCGTTTGGTGCTCCAATCGCGAACTCTGAGTCCCCGCGTAACCGATTTTGGTGCGTTACAAACGATGAATTTTTGAGATCAAACGCGTTCGTGCGCACGTTCACCGAGGCGGTGTCGCCGATCAGTAGCGTATTTGGACGTCGGATCTTGACGTTTCCTTCCGCATCGCCGTCACCTGTCGAATTTAAAAATGAGACGCGATCCGCTTCGAGCTGAAAGTCATTGCGGGTAATGAACGCATTGCCACTTAAAATAACGCGATCATTACCGTCATAATCTGTGTTTTCAGCTTCGGCATTTAAATCATCACCAGGGGACCCTTCGACCAGAGGAGGGCTGTAATACCCTTGGCATAGGTAGGTTCCAGAGGTATCGACGACCCAGTCAGTTGCGGCGGCAGTTTGTCCTTCGCCATAGGCGACACCTGAGCTCATTGCCAGCACACTGAGTGCGATTGATCGAGATAACGTTAGATGATTCATAGATTCACTTTCAGAACTGAAACAGGATCATAGTTGAGTCTGATGCATGTTGCCTAGGCCTTAGGGTGCTTGGTTGCACAAAGAATGATATGTTTTCGCACCTTTTAATGGTTGGAACCCTACCGCATGCAGGCTTATCTTTTCGATTTTGACGGCACTTTAGTTGACAGTGCGCCCGATTTAACACGCGCGCTTGACCTTGCGTTGAATCGAGCCGGGCTTCCTGGCGTTGGTCTTGAGCTTGGAAAGCAAATGGTTGGTCATGGTGCTGGCAAATTGGTTGAGCGGGCCGTACAACATGTGACGAACGAACAAAATGTCACGATGGAATCGCCGTTGTGTCGTTTATTGTTGTCTGTGTTTCTCGAGGAATATGAGCCGATTTGTGCTGAGACATCAGTCTTGTATCCCGGTGCAATGGATCTGATCTACACACTCAAGGATCAGGGGAAGCAAGTGGGCCTTGTGACGAATAAGCCGAGACGTTTTGTTGAATTGATGTTGCCAGCCTTTGATCTTCATACGGCATTTGACAGCATTGTTGCTGGTGATGATTTGCCGACGAAAAAGCCGGAACCTGATATGGTGCACCGAGCTCTCTCCGATTTAGGCTGCGCACCTTATGAGGCCTGTCTCGTTGGTGATAGTAAAGCGGATTTAGGCGCAGCCAAAGCTGCGGGCGTTGCTTCAATCTTGGTCAGCTTTGGATACGCTGGGGATTTAAACGTACACGACTGCGGCGCAGATCGTGTGATACATGATTTGATGGAATTACTTGGTAATGACGCCTGAACAATTTGATCGGTATCGGGAGCTCGATTTAACCCGCGTTCCTGTCGCAGTGAAGCGACTAGCGGATATGGAAACACCATTGTCCTGCTATCTGAAACTTGCCGATCGGCCTTGGTCATACTTACTAGAATCTGTCACCGGTGGGGAAACCTGGGGCCGTTATTCGTGTATCGGTTTGCCATCCCGTGAGCGTATCGAAGTCAGCGGACCTCGAATCACTCGATTTGAGCGCGACGAAGTCGTAGAGATCATCGAGTCAAATGATCCATTGACGTGGATTTCAGATTATCAGGTGCGGCTAGGAGAAACCCCTTCGTGGGTCATTGAAGAATTGGATCTACCAAAGTTCACAGGCGGTTTGGTTGGATATTTTGGCTATGACACGATTCAGTATGTTGAACCGCGTGTTGCTAAAACACTCCCTGAAAATGATCCGATTGGTTCGCCTGACATCATATTGATGCGCTCTGATGATGTTGTTGTTTTTGACAACTTGTCAGGAATGCTGACATTGATTACCCATGCTAATCCGCAAGAGCAAGGTGCTTACGAGGCTGCGTGTGAGCGCTTAGATGATATGTTGGATGACCTCGCGTCCGCGATGGATCCGTCCGCTTTTTATCCAACAGAGCATGAGCCCATTACCGAAGCGGACTATCAATATAGTCTTGAGAAAGATGCGTTTAAGAATGCAGTGAAGGAAGTCAAAGAGTACATCCAAGCTGGTGACGTGATGCAGACAGTGCTCAGTCAGCGAATTTCTGTTCCTTATGCAGAGAGTCCGTTATCTCTTTATCGTGCATTACGCGTCTTAAATCCTTCGCCTTACATGTACTTTTTAAATTTGGATGACACGCACATCGTTGGATCTTCACCGGAGATTCTCGCGCGTCTTGAAGATGGCCATGTGTCAGTACGTCCGATCGCTGGTACGCGACCACGGGGCAAAACACAAGAAGAAGATGTGGCTTTGGAAAACGAGCTATTGGCAGATCCAAAAGAAATCAGCGAACAC
>RGHP01000148.1 GCA_010024125.1 Gammaproteobacteria bacterium
AGCTATATCACGGGGATACAGGCGCGAGTCGATGGTGGTGCGATGAAATCGATTAATGTTTAGCGTATGAAGGCTGGATAAATGGATCGCTCTGTGGCTATCATCGGTCGTTGTTGGTTGACGGACAACCGCTGATCGGTCCTGAAATCGCTATCAAGTGTCGAGTTATTGGGCTTTGAATACGCGCGGGCCAATGAATTATTTAAAAAACGGAGAAAAATAATGAAACGTCGTTCATTACTTACCCTCGGAGCCGCGGTTATTGCTGGTTCCTTGACGATGTCTGGTGGGGCGCTAGCTGACGCCAAAGACTACGTACTTAACACAGCCTCTACCGGCGGTACGTACCACCCGGTAGGGACTGCTATTGCCACCCTGTCTAAGGTCAAATTATTACCAAAACAGAAATTTAGTCTGACTGCGGTGAACTCTGCGGGTTCTGGTGCCAACGTTCAGGCGATGGGCGCCGGTACGGCTGATTTTGCGATTCTTCAGGGACTGTTTGGTTCGTACGCGGCGACTGGCACGGGTCCTGTCTCGGCTCCTCAGGAGAATTTACGCTCTGTGACAATGCTTTGGCAGAACGTGGAGCAGTTTGTGGTCGCGAAGAGTGCCGCGAAGACTGGAAACGCCTCAGACCTTCTCTCATTAAAGGGTCAGGGCGCCGGCATGGGTGCGAAAAATTCAGGAACCTTGGGTTCAAATAAGGTCCTGATGTCTGGCCTAGGTGTCGACATCGAGAAAGACTTTAACTTGATGTACGGCGGATATGGCCCGACAGCTGACGCGCTCGCTAACGGGCAGATCGTAGCCGCGGGTATCCCGTCTGGTCCACCAACAAGCGCGATTACCAAGCTGATGGCAGGAAACGAGGGCAAGTTTACCATTCTGAACATCACACCCGACGAGGCTAAAAAGATGGATGGCGGGCGTCTGCTTTGGACCCCATACACTATCAAGGCTGGCACGTACCCAGGTCAGACCGCGGACATTCAGACCGTGGCTCAGCCTAACTTCTTGGCCGTAAACGCAAATGTGGACGAGAACCACGTCTATCTGTTGACCAAGACGATGTACGAGAACTTGCCGTTCCTGCAGGCTATCCACCCGGCGACTAAGGTAATGGCTGTAGAGAAGGCGATGGCAGGACTTCCTGTACCACTTCACCCCGGTGCGGCGAAATACTACAAAGAAGTGGGCCTCAACATCCCCTCACATCTTATCGCTAAATAATTACGGATGAGATAACTTGGTAAGGGGCCCCGCTGGGCCCCTTAACTGTTGGTGTTACATGGCCATCCCTAGAGAACTAGAAGAAGACTCCTTGGCAAACAGGGACCAGTGGCTGTCTCTCGACACTCCGTTTGGGTCGAAGACGAACGCTCAAAAATTCTTCGTTGTTTGTACGGTCGGGTTCGCATTGTGGCATATCGCGACTAACCTCCTGATAAACGAAGCTGCGCTCTGGCAGAACGCGATTCATTTCGGTGGCTTCGCAATACTTTGTAGTGTCATTTTTCCGGCTAGGATTTTTGGTAAGCAGTCAGTGGCTCTGGATCTGCTGATCGGCATACTAGTCGCTGCGTCAGCGTCATGGATGATAGCCAGCGAGTCCCGAATCTACGACGATACCCTCGCGGTTACCGGACTCGCGTGGCAGTTTAATTCGATAGATTGGATTGCAGGGCTGATTCTGATCGCGGCGGCATTTGATTTCTCAAGGCGTGTCTCGGGGTGGGTGATTCCGATCCTGATAGTGCTATCCATCTCGTACATTTTATTTTTGGGCGAACATCTTCCCGGGGTGTTTCGTGCGGCCAGCCTGCCAATGGACGATGTTTTGTTCAGGACCGTGTTTAACGACGAAGGTTTGTTCGGGATACTTGCCACAATCTCGTCTGCCAACATCACCTTGTTCATGATTTTTGGTGGTTTCTTGGTCGTGTCTGGTGCGAGTGATTTCGTGATTGAGGCATCTAAAATCGTCGCGGGCCGAATTCAAGGTGGCGCTGCGTTCGTTGCAGTGCTCTCTTCTGCTCTCACTGGAACGATTAGCGGTTCAGCTGTCGCTAACACTGCTTCTACTGGAGTTATCACGATACCCCTCATGAAGTCGACAGGGTTCAGAGGCCGGTTCGCTGCCGGTATCGAGGCGGCTGCTTCTACTGGGGGTCAGTTAATGCCACCAATCATGGGTGCTGGCGCGTTTGTGATGGCCAGCTATACCTCGATACCCTACGCCACGATTGTTGCTGTCTCGATAATCCCAGCTTTCTTGTATTTCTTATCTGTGGCTTTCGTCGTTCGTATTGAGGCAGTGAAGCATCGTGTGGGTGAGGGTATCGATATGACGGTGAATCGTCAGAAGATCATCGCCGGAGCGATGACTTTCTTGGTCCCACTAATTTCTATGATTTACCTATTGATGAGTGGTGTAACTCCGTCATTTGCAGCATCGGCATCGATCGGAGTTCTGATCTGCGTATCCTGGGTGGCGTGGTTGATTGGGAGATTGACTGGCGCGACTGACATGCAGTCCAACGTAATGACACTTAAGCGGATCTTTGAAGCTTGTTTGCTCGGAATGAGAAGCGGAATCCTTACCGCGATCTTGATGGTGTCCATCGGGGTCATTAATAACGCGATCGTAACAAGTGGTATCGGAAATGGTTTTTCATTGATGATCGCCCAGTGGTCGCAGGGCTCGTTGGTGCTGGCTATCCTATTGATTGGGTTGGCTTCCCTTGTACTCGGGATGGGTCTGCCGGTAACTGCGGCCTACATTATTATGGCGATACTGTGCGCTCCGGCCTTGGCGGGGATTCTGGCTGATACAATGATCGTCCAACAGCTCATGGTCGGATTGGCTGATCCGGCACAGTCTGCCTTATTTATGCTGGTAGATAGTCCTCACGTAGCGAAGGTCGCCACCGGAATGTCGGAAGAAGAGGCCTGGAGCTTGGTCGCGGCGATACCCTTCGAGGTCGCCATGACCCTGAGACCGGTTTTGGTGGATGTCGAGTACTTGACTGGGTTCTTGCTAATCGCCCACCTGATCATTTTCTGGTTGAGCCAAGACAGTAATGTCACGCCACCGGTGTGTTTGGCCGCGTTTACCGCGGCAGGTATAGCAAAGTCGCCACCGATGGCCACTGGTTTCCAAGCTTGGAGAGCTGCGAAAGGGTTATACATCGTGCCCTTATTATTTGCCTACACACCACTGATTACAGGGTCGCTGTATGAGATGTTACAGATTGGTGTTTTCTCTTTATTTGGAATCTATGCAATTAATGCATTGATTGCGAGGTACGCTGAGGGCCCCTTAACGATATGGAATTGGCCATGTCTTGTCGGCGGAGCTATTCTATGTTTTGTTCCTTTGGATCTGTTGTTTAACGTGGCTGGAGCGGTCTTAGTGTCATCTGTGGTTGTCTGGACCCACAGGCAGAATCAGTTCTTCAATCCCCCCAGCGTTGCAGACTGATCTGTGGTTTAATCAAAGTTAGTAGATTTTTTTGGGGTGTCTCAATGCGGTATTTGGTCTTTTCCATAGTGGTCTGTCTCATCGGTGGCTGTGTCTCAATATTCTAACGTTCGGTTATGCAAAACGATCCACATCAGGTTAGGTTAGAGGCAAGCAAGGAACTTCGTGCTAGGCCCTTTCCAAAGCTAAGTGCCGACTGCCACCTGGTCCATATATGTGTCCGTGTGTCACCGACCTCCCGGGAAGCTGTTCGGCTGTGGATACGGGAGAGGATTAGCGAATTTCCAGACGATTTCCAGGGCCATTGGGAGTACGACCATGGTGATGTCTGGGTTCGCGTCGAACGGCATACCGAGTTTGTGTCGATCACGCAGGTAATTCCGGTCGGCTTGGACTGTACGCAGTTCCTAGACCA
>RGHP01000149.1 GCA_010024125.1 Gammaproteobacteria bacterium
TTTTTAACGTTTTAGCCCAACGAGTTTGGTGCTCCCACTTCCCGCCGCTTCCATGAGATAACAATATTGTCGGTGCAGCACCACTACCTACCAAAAGAACCTCAGTGGAAAGCTGTTTAGCAATCCTGATGCCGCTCACCGATGATGATTCATTACAATTAAATGAGCAGGCTCGCACTTGGGAATGAATAGAGACAACAAGCACGACCATGAAGCAGACACACTTCTTGAATATTTGCATTGTCTACCACCATCAGAGCCTGAGTAGTTTTATGTAGACTTATCAGTGGCTTATGCAGTCTGCAGAGACTGTGATGGTGCCGGTGGCCAGACTCGAACTGGCACGAGGTTTCCCTCTCCGGATTTTAAGTCCGGTATGTCTACCAATTCCATCACACCGGCGTGCGACCCTTGGTCAGTGAAGGGGCAGAATTATACAGCCTTCGATTAGATTTAAAAGCAATCAGTTCGAACTGTTCGCTTGGACTCGAGCGACATCTGAACCTAAGCCTAAGTCGATCGCGGTGAGACCCATGCTAATTCCAGTATTTGTCGCTACGTCTGCCAAAATGCGCTGGTTACTTAAGGGCGTATAACCACACGCCTCTCGCATCGCAGATGCATTCTTTCGATCGGCATAATCGAGCGCCGCATTAGCGCCTAAAAGTGCAGGGATTAAACCAGCTGATGCCACCGTCAGGACTGGTGTCGCTATCATGCGACCCCACTTCAATTCGTCATGTGAAGAGGCAGACTCAACTGCCTCTGAACAAGATTCACCAGAGATCGCAATTTGCCGAGGAGCCATGTCACGAGCCGTTTGATGACTCACACTTGAGCACCCAGATACCATGAGCGCTGACGCTGAAATAATCATTGCAAGTTTATGCATGTCGATTCTATTCAATCCCGAGAACGTGGTTATAACACTATTCTGATGTCACAAGATAGATTCAGTCCGATTCATCAGTCGATGGACTTAAATGCGGCCACGCCGCTTTCAGATAGGTACCCATCGACCATAAAGTCAAAAGTGCAGCAATCACCAAAATCCACAAACCAGGGTGCAATAGGGTCTCTTTTACGGGAAGCGCGAGACATACCGTAATTGCGAGCATCTGCGTGGCTGTTTTCACCTTGCCAAGCCAGCTTACTGCGACATGCGCACGCTGCCCAATTTCCGACATCCACTCACGCAAAGCGCTGACGACAATTTCTCGCCCAATAATCACGATAGCCGACAAAGTGACTAATACAGAATCAAACGCATCAACCAACAACACTAATGCAGCAGCCACCATGAGCTTATCTGCAACCGGATCAAGAAACGCTCCAAACGCGGACTCTTGCTTCCATCGACGAGCAAGCCATCCATCAAGCCAATCGGTAAACGCTGCTACGACAAAGATCAGAGCGGAAATCTCCCCTGCATATTGCGATGGAATGAACCATGCAAGGACCAGCATAGGGATCAGCACGACACGTAACAGTGTTAAAAAATTCGGTAAGTTCACAAAGATCTCTCAGTCAGTGTGCAACGCAGAGTACACCAATTCCGCTGTTTGTTGACTCATTCCTGTCACCTTTGCAATGTCAGAGACACTTGCACGGGCGAGTTCCCGCATGCCGCCAAAATGTCGCAATAGCGATTGTCGTCTTTTTGGACCAACTCCAGGGATACCCTCGAGTGGACTTTGCGACCGCGCTTTACCCCGAGCTTGGCGATGCTTAGTGATTGCGAACCGATGCGCCTCATCCCGAATGTGCTGAATCAAATGCAGCGCAGGTGCTGACGCCGGCAAAGTGAGCTCTTCACCGGTATCAGCACGATGCAATATCTCAAATCCTGCTTTCCGAGAAGGTCCCTTAGATACACCAAGCACAAATACATCATGCACGCCGAGCTCACTCAAAATTGCAATCGCTTCAGACAGCTGACCCTTACCACCATCGATCACTAATACGTCTGGCAGTGGTACCTCACCGGACTTCACTCTGCGATATCGTCGAGTCAATGCCTGACGCATCGCGGCATAATCATCACCCGCTTTGACGTCGGTAATGTTAAAAATGCGATAGTCACTTTTCAAAGGCCCAGACGAGTCAAACACAACACAACTGGCAACGGTTGCCTCACCTGATGTGTGACTGATGTCAAAACATTCGATTCGCTCCGGCGCGTCGCAATGAAACCGCTCGGCAAAGTCTGTTAATCGTTTAGCCTGACCATCTCGGGTTGAGAGACGAAGTGCGAGGGACTCTTCAGCGTTTGTTTTGGCTAAATCAAGAAATTGCTGACGAACTCCGCGAACCGCATGCGCAATCCTGACTTTTCTACCACAAGTCTGACTGAGCGCCTCCGAGACCAAGTTGGTCTCATTGATCTGATGAGAACAAATCAATTCTGGCGGAATCGCACGAGCCGAAGACAGGTAATATTGCGGAATAAAGGCGTCCAAAATTTCTTCCGGTGTTTCTAACAGGCCCGCATCCGGAAACTGACTATTCACACCCAAAACCCGTCCGCCACGGACACTCAAAATCGCAATACAAATTCCACCACTTTGTTGGAAAACAGCAATCGCATCCAAGTCAGCCGAATCACTCTCCATCACTTGCTCAGCCTGCACACGACGAACACGCGAGATCGTATTGCGGTACCGTGCTGCCTTCTCAAACTCAAGTGACTGACTCGCTTCATCCATTCTGGACTCAAGCGAGGAAATTAACTCTCCACTTCGCCCTTCAAGAAACAGCCGCGTATCATCGAGGTCCTCGGCATAGTCAGACTGACTCACAAATCCAACACAAGGCGCACTGCATCTGCCAATCTGATATTGCAGACACGGGCGACTTCGATTTTGAAAAACGCTTTCTTCACACTGCCGAATTTGGAACGTCTTCTGGATCAGGTTGAGCGTTGATTTCACTGCCCCAGCCGATGGGAATGGGCCAAAGGTTTTTCCGGTACTCTGACGATTACCACGGCGATAATAGAGCCCTGGATAGGAATGCTCGGTATTCATGTAAATGTAGGGATACGACTTATCGTCCCGTAGCAAAATATTGTACGGCGGTCTCGAGTCTTTAATCAGGTTTTGCTCAAGTAGGAGCGCTTCCACTTCGTTACGGGTGATCGTGATGTCGATATGCGCGATCTTGGCCACCATCGCCATCGTTTTCGATGCAAGCCCACTGCCCCGGAAATAACTCGACACGCGAGACTTTAAGTTTTTTGCTTTACCGACATACAGAACTTTCCCATCAGCGTCCGGACAGTCAGGTTTTTCAAAAATCGTGATGAATCAAACTCGGCCATGCGAGGATTCTACTCCCTTCATGCCATGGTTGTAGGCTAAGTGTGTTAACTCAACATCAGAAGCAATTCCAAGCTTCTCAAATATTCGGTATCGGTAGGTATTGATGGTTTTCGCTGACACCGACAGCTGCTGAGCAATATCAGGGGCGCGACTACCCTCAATGACCAAATCACACACAGTGAGCTCTCGTGGTGACAATTTCTCAAATGGATTTGCTGAACGAAAACGACTCAATGCGAGTGCTTGCGCAACTTTTGGAGCCAAATGAACTTCTTGTCGTTTAATTTTACGCAACGCCACAACAACATCTTCGCTTGCACAACTGGCATCCATGAGCCCAGAGACACCAAGCGATAGCAGTGATTGACACTCGACAGCCCGAATCGATCGGAGGTACACCAAAATCAACGTATCGGGCAGTATGCGTTTCGCACGATCAACCATCACCAGTGGACTCTGTTTGGGGCAACCCCCATCAAGAATCAAAACAACGTGGCGGATTTACTGCAAACTCATCCAAACCCAGACGCCCTTTAAATGCCGATGACATGATCTGAAACTCAGTTCCAAC
>RGHP01000150.1 GCA_010024125.1 Gammaproteobacteria bacterium
TATTTGATATTTATAATTATTTTCTTGAATGTTCTGTGCGATACCCGCGCTAATACCCGCAAAAATATTTTTTAACCTTCTGTTCATTTCGTCACTTATCTAGAGACTTTCAAGGTAAGAGAAGCTCAAGTTGATAATTGCTCATGAGAAGGAGGCCATTCCACAGCTTGTCCGGTCCTGGCGGAATACTGAGCAGCTAGCCCCATCTGAACGGCCTTCAATCCATCCGATAGCGTAACTTCAGGTTTTGATCTTTGTCCTCTACAGACCTCGGCAAAGTACTGATGCTGGTAAAAAGTCGAACCATTATGATCACCGGCCTGAAGAAGGATAGGATCAACTGGGATTTGGACTGAAGTTGGACCTTTTGGATTTCGGGGACTGGCGATCATTTCAGCTATTGGTGGCTCACCTAGATGAGGAGGCCAAAACCTTCCAGGGCCAGGTATAAAAGTTTCGACTTTTCCTAGATGCCCGACTGCACTGATTTCTTCTTGGTATCGAGACCCTTCCGCAAACATGCATAGCTCGAGCATGGCTTTGGAACCGTTTGCGAAATCTATCGTGACATATGCGTTGTCCCAAATGTCTGATTTCTTACCGTCGTAGATTTCATCGAGGTGATTTACAGCCTGGTTTCCTGAAGCGTATATCCGAATCGGCTCTGATTTGAGAAGCAGTCGCATCAAATCAAAGAAGTGGCAGCACTTTTCAACCAGAGTTCCGCCAGACTGTGCATTGAATCGGTTCCAGTCGTTTACCTTTTGAAGGAACGGAAAACGATGCTCTCTAATCGTTAGTAATTTAATTCCTCCAGTAAGCTCGTTCACTTTCTCACGTAGAAGTGCGATCGGTGGCATGTAGCGATATTCCATCGCAACCCAAACAGGCTCTCTGTATGACGCAATAAATGATTCAAGCATGGCCAGATCATCAGGAGAGGTAAACAAAGGTTTTTCTACCAATATTGGTAACGGACGAAGTTCCTGAACCAGTTTCAACTGCTCTACGTGACAATGGTTAGGTGAAACAATGACAAGACAATTCAGATCTGGGTTTTCGAGGAGTGATTGAATACTCGGATACCGCTCTGCGGTTGAGGCAATTTGCATGGCTTTGGAAGCCATACTGTCATCGGGCTCGACTATTCCGACGACGGTTGCATCTTCGATTAGAGCGATATTCCTGAGGTGTTCGTGCCCCATCATGCCGCAACCAATTAATCCATAATTTAAATGCATGCGCTCACCTTAGATGCTGAACATAATTTACTTGAGCCGGATCAAACCAAGTCCATGATATTTCGACGCAACGATCATTTTGGTCCCAGGTTTGTCGTTCGATGAACCCAGCAATGGTTCCAATTGGCAGTTTAAACTCGGTTGGACTCCATTCGGGGACCGGCTTTCTATTGACTCGATCGACTGCCCGTGACACCCAAAGATTCAATTGTTCGCGATAGGTCGCATATAGCGAATCTTGGATGTTGTTGTGATCCAGCCTTCCAGCCCTTTGATCTAACCAAATTTCCTCGATACCTATGGGACTATTATCTAAATACCGCAGTCGCCTGATTCGCGTGCCCCCTTCGGATGCTCCGAGGGTCTTTAGGCTCTGTGGCGTAATCTCTTCTGAAATGTCGAGGATCGTAGCAGTCGGTTTGCCACCACCAGATTTAAGCTCGAGGCGAAACATTGCATAGATAGGATCTCGTTGATCCGCGTTTACATAGTTGCCCGATCCATGAACTCGTTTAATTAAACTTTCTTGTTCAAGATTAGAAAGAGCCTTCCGAATCGTTCCGACAGAGACGCCAAATTGGACAGCTAAATCTCTCTCAGGTTGTAAGCGCGATCCATGATCGAGCGTCCCATTCTGAATTTCTAAAGCGATCAGCTTGGCGATTTCTTGATATCTCGGGACAGGGGATTCGTGGTGTTCTTCCATGTTTCTTTGTTCTTGAAAGTAAATCTCTACGACGAAGGATGACGTAAATTCATAAAAAAATAAATAAATTGATTTACTATTGATACATATAACATGAAATGGTAGTGTTTAAATTGATATACAATTGATTCACGTAGGTGATTTGATGACACTTGTAGTTCCGGTTACTTCCGAAGGACTCACATCTTCTGAAGTATCCTGGTTCTCCGCACTTTGTTCGGACGATTTTCAATTCTTAGGTGTTCCTGATGGTGATTTAAGGTCCTCGTGGGAGCATTGTTCCAATATTGTTTTAAAAGCCGAAGAGCAGGGGTTCCGGAATATTTTGTGCCCTTCCTCATATCAAGTTGGCCAAGATACTTTAAGTTTTGTCGCTGGCTGTGCACCCATAACTAAGGAAATCAACCTGCTCGCTGCGGTCCGCTGCGGAGAAATGCAGCCAGTGATGCTCGCACGGACAGTCGCAACCTTAGATCACATGCTAAAAGGTCGGTTAACCATCAATATCATTAGCTCTGATTTTCCGGGTGAAAAAGCTGACAGTAGTTACCGATATCAGCGATCACGGGAAGTCATTGAGATTCTCAGGCAAGCCTGGTTGCAAGATTCCATCAGATATAGTGGGGATATATACGAGATATCAGAGGTTCTAAGCGACCCAGCCAAGCCATACCAAGACGGTGGTCCATTGCTCTATTTCGGCGGTTACTCTCCTGACGCTCTCGAGCTCTGTGGGCAATATTGCGACGTTTATCTGATGTGGCCGGAAACAAAAGAGCTGTTAGCAGAACGAATGAAGGCTGTTCATCGGGTAGCACAGAGGTATGGTCGAACGCTCGATTATGGATTGAGAGTTCATATGGTGGTGCGCGATACCGAGGCTGAGGCCCGCGAATACGCAGATTACCTGGTATCGAAACTCGATGACGATCACGGGACTGCTATTCGTAACCGAGCATTGGATTCAACGTCTCTGGGTGTCGCTCATCAGTCTGCGAATCGCGATCATGCAGATCAATCAGGGTATGTCGAGCCTGGTCTATGGACCGGTGTTGGTAGGGCACGATCCGGATGTGGCGCAGCTCTTGTAGGGTCAGCCGATCAAATACTCACGCGTATAGAAGAGTACCGAAGAATGGGCATGAGGGCGTTCATCTTCTCGGGATATCCTCATATTCAGGAGGCTGAATATTTTGGACGTTTAGTTATGCCTGAGCTAGAGACGTGTTCCCTACCTCACGAATATGGTCGGGTTCCAAGCGAGAGCCCTCAAACACCACTTGCTAGCGGAGTGAGAAAATAGTGGAACGAGTGAAGTTAAGTGACGACATCGAGATTAGTCGTCTGGTCTACGGAATGTGGCGACTCACGGATGATCCCTCTCATAGCACGGAAGCTACTATTGCAAAGTTAGATGCATGTCTCGAGCAGGGGATAACCACAATAGATCAAGCTAATATTTATGGTGCCTACACTGCTGAGGCAGAGTTCGGAAAGGCACTGAAGGAATCTCCAAACCTACGACAGCAAATCGAAATCGTCAGTAAATGCGATATCGTCTGGCCCGCTGGTCGATTCGCCGACCACCGAGTCAAACATTATGATACCTCTAGAGAGCATATCTCAGCCTGCGTTGAGCAGTCATTGAGGGATCTCAATACAGACTACATCGATCTCTTATTAATACATCGCCCCGATCCGTTAATGGATCACGACGAAACCGGTTCTACGTTAGATGCTCTAATAGATCAGGGGAAGATCAAGAGCGCTGGGGTATCGAACTTTCGGCCATGGGATGTAGAGCTCCTGCAGAGTGCGATGAACCACCGCTTAGTGACTAATCAAATCGAATTAAGTCTGGTCAATCATCAACCGCTGGTGGATGGTGATGTTGCCTATTTGCAACGTCATCGCTATCCGATT
>RGHP01000016.1 GCA_010024125.1 Gammaproteobacteria bacterium
CTGACAGTCGCGTTGCACTTTTGCTTGGATACACCCTTCGACCAGCTGATTTGGGATGTTGGCCACCAGGCCTATCCACATAAAATTCTGACGGGTCGTCGGGATCAACTTACGACTATCCGTAAAGAGGGTGGTTTGGCCGCATTCCCGGACCGAAAAGAAAGTCCATATGACACCTTCGGGGTTGGGCACTCGAGTACATCCATTAGCGCAGCCTTAGGGATGGCTTTAGATGCCAGACTCAATCAATCCAGTCGCCGCCATGTTGCCGTGATCGGCGATGGCGCACTCACAGCAGGTCTCGCTTTTGAAGCCTTGAATCATGCGGCCAGTGAAAAAGCCAATATGCTCGTAATCTTGAACGACAATGACATGTCGATTTCAAGAAATGTTGGTGGTATCCGCGACTACCTCGCCAAATTGCTTTCCTCGAAGGCCTACACCAGAAGTCGCGATGAAGCGCGTAAATTACTCGAGCCTTTGCCTCCATTGGCGCAATTTGCCAAAAAAACCGAAGAACATCTCAAAGGTATGGTCAGCCCGGCGACACTCTTTGAAGAGATTGGATTTAACTATATCGGACCGATTGACGGACATGATTTGCAGGGTCTGGTGACAACACTACACAACATGAAAGACCTCCCTGGTCCGCAGTTTTTACACGTCGTGACACAAAAAGGATGTGGCTTTGTTCCGGCTGAAGATGACCCAATCAAGTATCACGCGATTGGTAAGCTGAAGGCAAAGTCGGATTCAGAGGCAACACCCAAGCCGACCTATTCGAATATCTTTGGGCAATGGCTCTGCGATATGGCAGAAAGTGACTCACGATTGGTCGGGGTTACACCCGCCATGCGCGAAGGTTCTGATCTCATCGAATTCTCTCAACGATTCCCTGATCGCTACTTTGATGTCGCAATTGCAGAGCAACATGCAGTGTGTCTCGGGGCAGGCTTTGCCACACAAAACACCAAGCCAGTTGTTGCGATCTATTCAACATTCTTACAGCGTGCGTACGACCAAGTCATTCATGACGTCTGTGTCCAAGGTTTGGATGTCACTTTCGCAATTGATCGTGCAGGACTTGTCGGTGAGGATGGACCAACCCACGCTGGAGTCTACGATTACGCCTTCTTACGAACCTTACCGGAGATCATCATCGCTGCTCCATCGAGTGAAGCGGAATGTCGCCTATTGCTTTCAACCTGTTACCAACACCCCGGACCAGCGGCCGTCAGATATCCGCGCGGACAGGGTCCTGGTGAGCTTCCTGATGCAAGCTTAAATACAGTGGATGTTGGTCGCGCAATCACTCGCCGGGAAGGACAATCAGGGGTTGTCATTCTCGCCTTTGGATCACGCGTCTTTGAGGCGCTCGAGGCGGCGGAACAACTTGATGCAACTGTCATCGATATGCGTTGGGTCAAACCGCTCGATGAGGCCATCTTAGCTCAACATGCTGATGCCAAATTGATTGTCACAGTTGAAGAGCATCAGCGGATGGGCGGTGCTGGATCGGCAGTCGGCGAGTACTACGTTGATCAAGGAATGTCAGTCAATTTACTGAGCTTAGGTCTTCCCGATCGATACGAAGCGCACGCCAAACCGGATGCGATGCTATCGCGCGTTGGATTGGATGCGAACGGAATTCAGGCTGCGATTCAAAAACGTCTTAGCTGAAGTTCTCAGGTTGACTCAGTAAGTGTCCTAAACGGTTAAGCTTAGTCTTCAAATAATTCTGATTATGTGGAGTCAATCCTGTTTCGATGGAATGACGCTTCACCACAGAAACACCAAGCCCTTCGAGCGCTTCGACTTTTTTCGGATTATTGGTCAATAACTCCACTTCATTGACACCAAAATGTGCGAGCATCGGTCCAACAATTGAGTAATCACGCTGGTCTGCTGCAAAGCCTAACGCTTCATTCGCATCCACGGTATCCGCACCATCATCTTGCAGATGGTATGCGCGGATTTTATTCAATAACCCAATGCCACGGCCTTCTTGGCGCAGATACAGAATAATACCTGACCCTTTTGCAGCAACTGCTGCCATTGCGTGCTCGAGTTGAGCACCACAATCACAGCGTTGAGAAAATAAGGCATCACCAGTGAGACACTCTGAATGCACTCGGATTAAAACCGGCTGCTCATGACCAGGATCGCCCATGACGAGCGCAATATGCTCTTTTAATGATTCGGTTTCCCGAAATCCGTGCATGTCGAAAGTTCCCCATTGGGTCGGAAGCTGGCAATTGTCGATGTGTTCGATGGTCATGGTCTTATCCTGAGTGGCCGCTAAGCATACCAAAGACCAGCGCAAGAATAAGAACATATCCGCCTGCTGCGACATCATCCATCAACACACCCCATGCACCTGGGATCTTGCGTTCGCACCAAGAGACAAGCGAAGGCTTCGCGATATCAAAAATCCGAAACCCAATAAATCCAATCAAAAGACCCATCCACATAGAGAAATCCGTGAAACTATTGAGCCCATATGCAGCCAACCACATACCAGCCCACTCATCGATCACGATTTGCCCATGATCTGGCTCACCGAGTCTTCGTCCAGCCTCAGGGATGCTCCAGATCGACAGCGCGCACAGAACAACAAAGCCAGTCGCCCACACCGCGAAGGATGCATCCCAAACGAGTACGAGTAAGGGAAGCACACCCAATGTCCCAGTGGTCCCTGGCGCTCTCGGTGACAAACCGCTACCTAAGCCCACAGCAATCCAAAATTTCAGTTGATTCATCGGCTGTGATCCCATCCAAGTTGCCACTGCCCGGGCAGTGGTTTTCCATCCAATAGAATTCGTTCGGATTCAGCTTTCACAATCATGCCAATACGACGACCGCCTTCGGGAACACTGAGCCCTGCCGGAATTGAGGCGAGAAGACAATAATCATCACCACCTGTCAGTGCATACTCCAATGCGCGTTCTTGCCCAAAGCGCTCGACCAAGTCGTCACACAGCGGAATCAACTTTGACTGGAGTTTCACGCTCGCCGAGCCAACAGCTTTATCCAACAAATGGGATAAGTCCTGACACAAACCATCAGAGATATCGATCATCGCACTCGCCGTCCCCCGCAAGGCGACACCTGCAGCCAATTGTGGTTCCGGTCGCCAATAGCGTTCTGCCCAGAGCGCATGATCCGATGTTTGGCCATCGAGAACATCCAAATAGGCTCGAGCTCCACCCAAATCTGAACCAAATAGCCAAAGATCATCGCCTGACTTCAATCCAGCCCGCGTCACCGCTGATCCTTTAGGCACCTGACCGATGACCGTAATGTGTGCACTCAATGGACCCTTGGTGGTATCTCCACCGATCAAATCCACGCCAAATCGAACGCATAACTGATGAAACCGATTTGCAAAGTGATCGATCCAACCCGGTTCAAGTGTTGGCAGAGTCAGTGATAACAGCACATATTTAGGCTCTGCACCCATTGCAGCCAGATCACTTAAGCCACGACCTAATAAGCGTGCAGCAAATCCATCAGGGGGACACATGTCTGGAACATGACGACCAGCAATCACTGAGTCAACAGAGACTACTGTTTCAAAATCACTGTGCTGAGACACAACAGCTGCATCATCGCCATTGCCGAGAATGACAGAAGGATCGAGCGGATCCCTCTGAAAATAAGTTCGAATCAGCTCAAACTCGTTCACGAGACCCGAGAGCCTGAACCTCAATTGCGCGCGCGTTCGCCGCGAGTTGATCGAGCACACCATTCACGAACTTGTGCCCGTCTGTGGCACCGAACTTTTTACTCAATGCAACCGCTTCAGAAATCACCACTTTGAACGGGATATCGATCCGTGCAGAGAGTTCATAAGCGCCCAATAGCAGGATATTCCGCTCGATCGGCGTCAGCTCAGAAAACTCTCGCGACAAATGAGGCTTTAACGCATCCACCAAATCCTGATGGGTGTTATCAATCGCTGTCAGTGCATCATGAAAAAATGTGATGTCGGCACGCTTTAAGTCGTTGTCTGCACGGAACATGGCAGCAACCTGAGTCATTGGATACCCAGACAGCTCCCATTGATAGAGTGCTTGAATGACAGCCTCACGCGCACGATGACGTTGTGAAGCTGTGGGTTGAACAGGAGTGGCTTCACTCACTGATTTGTCTCAGGACAGACACCATTTCGATTGCAACCAAAGCCGCTTCAGCGCCTTTGTTACCTGCCTTGGTACCCGCCCGCTCAATCGCCTGCTCAATGGTATCGACAGTCAAAACGCCAAATGAACAAGGGACACCCGTATCCATCTGTACTTTGTTGAGTCCGCTTGCTGACTCACCAGCAACGTAATCAAAATGCGGTGTCGAACCACGAATCACAGCACCCAATGCGATGATTGCATCAACATCACCTTTTTCAGCGACAGCTTGAGCGACCAATGGGATCTCGTAGGCACCAGGAACGCGCACCACCGTGATGTTGTCTTCATCAACGCCATGGCGAACAAGCGCATCGACTGCCCCTTCTACCAGCGAATCAACCACGAACTGGTTAAAACGTCCCACCACAATGGCATAACGGCCGTCAGCGTTTGTGAATTGTCCTTCAATCATTTGCATGGGTTTACCCCTCGTATTCCACATATTCCACAACCTCAAGATCAAACCCTGAGATTGCGCTGAATTTCATTGGCGTCGATAGCAGACGCATCTTACCAACATTGGCATGCTTTAAGATTTGCGAACCGGTTCCAACTGTCAAATACGGAACCAACCGCGTACCAGGCTTCGGCAGCGTATCACCAACGTATTGAGCCAGTCTTTCTTCAATCGGTTCATCGCCGCGATTCTCCAAAATCACAACGACACCTTCGCCAGCCTCAGCTACCATTTTCAATGCTTGTGGCAATGGCCAACTTCCGCGCCCCTGCCAAGAAACCTGAACAAGATCCCGAAGCGTATCTGGCACATGTACTCGCACCAAACACGGACGATCGGGTGATGGCTGCCCTTTGATCAAACACAAATGTGTGCCACCTAAAATCTGGTCTTGGAACATCTGTAAGCGGAAAGGTCCAAACTCCGTCTCAATCGCCTCTTCACGTACCATTTCAATGGTCGTTTCAGTGGTTGCACGGTACTGAATCAAATCAGCAATTGTTCCAATAGAAATCCCATGCTGCTCAGCAAAGGCTTCCAATTCCGGACGACGAGCCATGGAGCCGTCATCGTTCATGATTTCGCAAATGACAGCCGCTGGCTCAAGACCCGCAAGACGTGCCAGATCACAGCCCGCTTCCGTGTGGCCAGCACGCATCAATACGCCACCTGGGCGCGCCTGCACTGGAAAAATATGTCCTGGCTGCACCAGATCCGTGGGCTTTGCCGTAGCTGCTACCGCTGCCTGCACAGTCCGCGCGCGATCGGCAGCACTGATACCTGTCGTGACGCCCTCAGCCGCCTCGATACTCACAGTAAAGGCCGTTTTATGTCGCTCAGTATTCTCAACCACCATGGGTGGGAGCCCGAGCTGTTTGCAACGCGCTTCTGTCAACGTCAGACAAATCAAACCACGCGCATGACGCGCCATGAAGTTGATATGTTCAGGCGTACAATGCGCACCAGCTAACACCAGATCGCCCTCGTTTTCACGATCCTCGTCATCCATCAGGATGACCATCTTTCCAGCACGGATATCCGCAATTAAGGTCTCGACAGATGCCAAAGCCATTTTAAGCGCGCGTCCTTAGTGTCCAATCCAACCGAAGATCCTCACCCACCCCTCGAATCTCCTCAATAAAAATCTCTGGCGCATCAGCCAGTTGAGCGGGGGCGATATCATACAGGGATCGCGCGGCCTGCCCAAGGAGTTTTGGTGCAAGATAGAGAACACCTCGATCCACTAAACCTTCAGAAATATACTGACCGATCAATCGAGGACCTGCTTCAACCAACACTTCATTGATGGATCGATTGGCCAGTTCAATCATCACTGAATGCAAATCAATCCGATCATTTTTCAGTGGCGCAACCCATTGCTCAATGCGCCCAGACTGCGCTAGCGGGTGATCTTGAATGCTCCCTGTCACCCAAAGAATTGGGCCATCTGCCTCAAACAATGCGCCTGTCTCTGGCAAACGCCCACGGGTATCAAGAATCACCCGTAGCGGTTGGCTGGCATCAATTCCATCTGGCAAGGTAAGACCTGCTTCTTCATGCCGAACGGTCAAACGTGGATTATCAGCAAATACCGTATCAATCCCTGTCACAAGCGCTTGGCATCGTGCGCGCAAACGCTGAACGTCCAAACGTGCATCCAGGCCAGTAATCCACTGCGACTCACCATCCGCCATCGCAATCTTGCCATCCAGACTGGCTGCTGATTTCACCCAAATCCATGGACGTGATTTGGTCATGCGCGACACAAAGCCTGGATTTAATCGCTCCGCTTCTTTGCGATACAGACCAACAACCACGTCGATCCCAGCATCTTTAAGCTGCTGAATCCCCTGCCCAGCCACTAACGGATTGGGATCGACCATCGCAACAACCACGCGACTCACACCGACTTCAATCAGTGCTCTAGCACATGGGCCTGTTTTACCGACATGCGAACAGGGCTCTAACGTGACAACACAAGTCGATCCCTGAAGTGTCGATGAGCCAGCGGCTCGAATTGCCTCAATTTCCGCATGCGGTAATCCAGGCGCCTTATGAAAACCTTCGGAAACAATCTCACCATCACGAATAAAACATGCGCCGACACGTGGGTTTTCGCCTGTGGAATAAAGCCCCTGTGTCGCGATCAATAACGCACGGCGCATGGCCAAACGTTCGAGATCTGAGAACTCAGTCATCCGATAGCTTCTCAATCTCACCAATGAATTCAGTGACATCCCCAAAGCTTCGATACACCGAAGCAAAACGAACATAGGCGACTTGATCTAATGCTTTTAATTCGCGCATGACGTGATCACCAATCCGACGGGATTCAATTTCTTTGTCCGATTCCGACTGAAGCGCACGTTTAATCCGTTGGATACACGCATCAATTTGCACCGTACTCACTGGACGCTTCTCAAGTGCGCGCGTCAAACCACGACGCAATTTGTCTTCATCAAAATTCTCGCGTTGCCCATTACTCTTCACAATACGAGGCATGACGAGTTCTGCACTCTCATAGGTCGAGAATCGCTGATCGCAATCAGGACACACCCGGCGGCGTCTAATTTGTGAACCTTCGGCATGCAATCGCGAATCAATCACCTTCGTATCTAAGGCTTGGCAAAAGGGACAGCGCATTACACTCGCTCCTCATAAGCACGCGATGCGTGAAGCGCACCACGTCGATTTTGTAAGTCATACAGCAACACCCCGGTTGCCACACTCACATTTAAACTTTCAATATGTCCTGGCATCGGAATCGCGACTAGCGCGTCACAGACTTCACGTGTCAGTCGCCTTAAACCGCTGCCCTCCGAGCCCATCACCAATGCCATCGGCCCATTATGTGATGCCTCATCCAGACCAACTGTCGACTCACCAGCAGCACCAACAACCCAAAAGCCATCTTGCTGAAGACCGCGTAGACATCGAGCAAGATTGGTTACCTTCACAACTGGAATCAGTTCACTGGCACCAGATGATGTCTTGCGCGCGACCTGATTTAATGGTGCAGCGTTATCTTTTGGGACGATGACGCAGGCCGCTCCAAACGCTTCAGCAGACCGCAAACAGGCACCAAAATTATGCGGGTCAGTCACACCATCAAGAACCAAAACCAACGGGTTATCGAGTCCATCGAGAAGGATCGGTAGCGCATTTTCAGGCTCCATCTCACGCGGTTTTGTGAACGCCATCACACCCTGGTGATTGGTGTCACTTGCAACCGCTTGATCAAAATCACGCGATGCCACGTCGATGACACGAACGCCTTGTGAATTAGCTATCGCCACAAGGTCTCTCAGTCGATGCTCATTGGCACCGTCTCGAATCCATATTTCAGACACACGTGACTGTGAGAGAGCAACGCGAACCGGATGGACTCCGGCAATCGCGACTTGGCCAGGAGCATCGTGTTTTTTCGATTGTTTACGCCTTGGCTGACTCATCGGCGCTTCTTCCCTGATTTTTTCGAACGCTCTTTAGATTTCGCTTTTCCAGGAATATTGCCCTCTTTCAACCGCGACCGAACACTCGCTTTGCGTGGACGCCCCACGGGACCATTGCCTGCCAAGGCAAAATCAATGCGACGCGCGTCCAAATCAACACGCGCCACTTTGACTCGTACAGAGTCCGCTAAGCGGAATACCTGATGCGTCCGCTCACCGGTCAATGTATGTTGCTGCTCACTAAACACCCAGTAATCAGGAGGCAATTGCGTGACATGAACCATTCCTTCAACAAACAGTGCATCAAGCAAGATAAAGAGACCAAAGCCCGCCACACCCGTGATTGTTCCTTGATACTCTTCACCTAATTTCTCACGCATAAACTGGCATTTCAGCCACTGCCCAACATCACGACTCGCTTCATCCGCTCGACGCTCAGTCATAGAGCAATGCTCACCTAAGCCGACCATGCGTTGCATATCTGGCAGACCATCCCTGACGAGCTTGGCCGGATCGTCTTGAGCACCCGTTTGTACGATACGCTTCAATAATCGATGGACAGTTAAATCGGGATAGCGGCGAATCGGTGAGGTGAAGTGCGTGTAATGATCATAGGACAATCCAAAATGCCCAATGTCTGGATCAGGAGCATATTTCGCTTGCTGCATCGATCGCAGAATCATCGCCTGAATCAACGGGAAATCAGGCCGAGTATGTGCTTGCTCGAGGAGCGCCTGATAATCCGATGGCTCAGGCTTCTCCCCGCCACCCAAACCAAGCGCCATGGATCCCAAGAATTGCCGAAGTGATGCTAATCGCTCATCACTTGGCCCCTCATGGATACGATACAAAGTCGGAAGCTTAAACCGCTTCAAACAGCGCGCGGCTGCGACGTTGGCTGCCAACATGCACTCTTCTATGAGCTTATGCGCTTCTAAACGCTCACGTGGTACAACGCCACTGATCTTGCCATTCTCATCGAAGCTAAAGTTTGGCTCCACTGAATCAAAATCGAGTGCACCGCGGTCTTCACGCGCAGAACGAAGCACCTGATATAACGAGAATAAATCAGCCACATTTTCAGCAACTGCTTCGGTATTGAATCGGCCCGACTCGAGAATGGCCGCCTTCAAATGAGCTGGGGATTTTTCATCCGCATCAACCGCATCCAACGCCTCTTGCACTTGGTTGTATGTGAGCCGTTGCTGTGACTGGAAAACGACTTCATGAAAACGGTAACTTGTCACACGACCTGTCGATGCGATCTCAAGGCAAACCGCCAACGCCAAACGATCAACATGTGGATTGAGAGAGCACAATCCATTCGACAGCGTCTCCGGTAGCATCGGAAGAACTTCGCTTGGAAAATAGACAGAAGTTCCACGTTCAATGGCAGTTTGATCCAATGGCGAGTTCTCAGTGACATAATTCGCAACATCAGCTATCGCAACCCACAGCGTCCACCCATTTTTACCGCGCGGTGTTGCAAAGACAGCATCATCAAAATCACGCGCATCTTCACCATCAATGGTGACAAATGGACAATCCCTGAGATCTAAGCGCGTTTCAGCAACTTTTGGATCAATTGCATCGCCAAATGCCTCGGCCTGAGCGATGGCGGCATCTGAAAACTCATACGGCAAATCATGCGTACGCACGGCAACTTGAACTTCGATTCCAGGATCCGATGCCGCACCAACGATGTCGACAACATGTCCGACAGGCTGGCGATTTGATTCAGGGTAGGTATCGAGTTGCACCACAACGAACTGACCAAACTGCGCGCCATGCAGCCGGTCATCAGGAATTAAAATTTCATGGAAGAAACGATCATCTTCAGGTGTGACAAATTTGACACCGGCCTGCTCTCGGAGCCGCCCAATCAAACGTTGGTGGGTTCTTTCGAGTACTTCAACAATACGTGCTTCACGCTTACTTTTTGAATGCCGTGAAGGCGGCATCACCGCAACAAGAACACGATCGCCATGAAAAACTTTCCGCATCTGCCGGTCATGGAGATAGAGCGTGTCTCCACCTTCATCAGGCTCGAAAAATCCGAATCCATCACGATGCGCAACAACACGCCCAGACAAAAGGCCTGCACGATCAACCAACACATATCGCCCGATCCGATCTGTAATCACCTGTCCGTCACGGCACATCGCAGACAATCGTGCAAACAATCCCTCTCGATTCGGCTCAATGGTCTGTGTCAGCGCAGCAAGCTCATCATAATCGAGTGGGCGGCCGGCCTCTTCGAGCAACTCCAAAAGCCACTTTCGTGAGGCAATAGGGTTGTCGTAACGGGATGCTTCCGCATCTCCATAGGGATCAGACATAGTTTCTCCTTTCAATGCCTGTAATAATGAGGTTCGAACCAACGGAAGTCACGCATCGCTTTGAAATAACATGAGCAAACGTAAACTCACGCGTCAGCAAGCGTGGCGCATCGAAAAGATTCAAAAAGAGCGCCTCGATCGCGCATCGCGCCATAAAGCACAGGTTGAAGAGCTTCTTGAAGCAGGCTCTCTCGGACAAGAGCAGGCTGGACGCATTGTCGCGCGCTTTGGTAAGCAAGTTGAAGTGGTTGCCGTTGATGCACTCGGCCAACCAATTGCCGAACCCGTTCGCTGCCACCTCCGCGCCAATCTCTCAACGCTCGTTACCGGCGATCAAGTCGTTTTTCAAACCACAGATGATGCTGGAATCGTCACAGCATGCGAGCCTCGACGCAATGTGCTCGAACGACCCGACTCACGAGGCGTCATTAAAGCGATGGCTGCAAATATCGACCAGCTCGTGATTGTCACAGCACTTGAACCTGCGCCGCAACCAGAGCTTCTCGATCGGTATTTGGTTGCCACAGAGGTCGCGGGCATCCCTCCTTTAATTGTGATCAATAAAGTCGATTTGCTTAGAGATTCCGAAGTGAATCGTAATTTCTTGGCTGCGATTAAAAATCTCTACGAGGTCATCGGATACACTGTCGTTGAGGCCACCACCAAAGAGCCTGGTGGTCTAGACAAGCTCTCGAAACACTTAATCAACAAGAGCTCTGTGTTTATCGGACAGTCGGGTGTCGGAAAATCAAGTTTGGTTCAGGCGCTGTTGCCCGATGAACAGATTCGAGTCGGACATTTACACCAACAGACCCGCTTGGGCAGACACACGACTTCAACCGCGCGCCTTTACCCTTATGCAGAAGGTGGATCCATTATCGATTCACCAGGAATTCGGGATTTTGGACTCGAGCAAATATCGCGTACTGATGTGGAACAAGGTTTTATCGATATCCGAGAATTCTCTGACCACTGTCGATTTAGAGACTGTAGGCATCGCCAAGAGCCTGGATGCGCTGTCACCGATGCGGTTCAAAAAGGCAAGCTCTCGAAACGACGTCTCGAATCGTTTCACCGAATTTTAGATACCCTCACTGGAGGAAACGCATGAGCCTCATGCATAACCTGAACACACTGATTCAATACGGCCTACCCGGACACCTTGTTTCACGAGCTGTGGGGCGACTCGCGTTTTGCGAAAACGCTCAAGTGAAAAACTTTTTAATTCAACAGTTCATCAAGCGCTTCGAGATCCATATGGACGAGATTGCCGAGCCTTCGCTTGATGCATACCCACATTTCAACGCCTTCTTCACTCGCGCATTAAAAGATGGGATCCGGCCACTTGCTGGAAAAAAGCATATTGCATCACCTGTTGACGGAACGGTGTTTAGTGGTGGACAGCTGTCACAAGACACACGCTTAACGGCAAAGGGCCATCATTTTTCACTAGCCGAATTGTTCGGAAATCAGGAATACAATAAGACCTATGAAAACGGCCATTACTTGACCGTTTATCTTTCACCAAAAGATTACCACCGAGTCCACTGCCCAATGGATGCCGAGCTAAAGCACATGGTCCATGTGCCTGGTCGCCTCTTTTCGGTGAATGAATCAACGACGACCTCAATACCTGCAGTTTTTGCTCGCAACGAACGCGTGATCATGCATTTCAAAGGCGAGCACGGACCATTTTCGATGGTTCTCGTCGGAGCCATGTTAGTAGCGTCTGTTGAAACACCATTCGCCGGAGTGATCACTCCACCGGGACGCGGAATCACTGAATGGAATTATCATCGCGGAGCACATCATAAATTTGCCCAAGGCGATGAAGTTGGTCGATTCCAATATGGATCAACAGTGATCATGGTGTTGCCACAGTCAATGAGAGGTTTTGATACAGAAATCACAGACGGGCAGTCTGTGAAGATGGGGGAATCACTCGGGCAGCCATAAGGCCGCCCAAGCGCTTCAATTATTTACCGGTCGGATCTTTCAGATACCGGAAGAAGTCAGACTCAGGATCGATGACCAAAAGATCCTCTTTCCCAGCAAAAGAGTTTTTATATGCCTGAATAGACCGGTGAAACGAGTAAAATTCCGGATCTTGATTAAATGCATTGGCATAGACCTCTGCTGCAATCGCATCGCCTTCACCGCGAATTTGCTCGGCTTCGCGATATGCATTCGCCTCGATTACAGTCTTCTGCCGATCAGCGTCTGCTTCGATACCTTCGGCAAGCTCACGACCGCGAGATCGGTGATCACGCGCTTCACGCTCTCGCTCGGTACTCATCCGAGAATACACAGCATTTGATACCTCTGGAGGTAGGTCGATTCCTTTTACACGCACGTCCAATACGTGAATCCCCAATTCATTCAAAGCAATGTCATCCAACTCTTTGGTGATTTCGGCCATCAATGCATCACGTTCACCAGATACCACTTCGTAGACCGTCCTTTCACCGAACTTGTTACGCAGACCGTTATCAACACGCGAAGCAAGCAGGCTGTTTGCTGAGAATTCGTCGCCACCAGTCGCGGTGTAATACTTACCCGCATCCGCGACTCGCCATTTGACAAACGAGTCGACGATGAGCGCTTTCTTCTCGGCGGTCAAATAACGCTGCGGGCTCGAATCCAAAGTGATTAAACGCGATTCAAACCGACGCACATCATTTACCACTGGTATTTTGAAATGAAGACCAGGCTCGATATCGGTCGAGACAACTTCACCAAACTTAAGAAGCACAGCGCGTTCACGCTCATTCACAACGTATAAAGAGTTAGAAACGATGGCTAAGAGGACCACCAATCCAATCAGAATGCTCATTTGACGTCCTGACATTATCGGATACTCCTTCTTTGTGAATCATCAGTCTGACGCGAACGAATCTCTTGGATGACCTGATCGGTCAAGCTACGGATATCACCCGGTGTCATACTACCTGCTGACTGCTGAACAGAAGATCCAGACACACCTCTGTTCTGATTCGCGATCGACGGTGCGGCCTGGCTCGCAATTCGATCAAGTGGCAAATACATGATGTTCGATCCTGAGTCGACATCAACCATCACTTTTGATGACCGCTGCATCACTTCTTGTACAGCGTCGATGTACAGTCGCTGTCGAGTCACTTCAGGCGCCTTCCTATACTCAGCAAGCAGTTTCAAGAAACGATCGGCTTCACCTTGTGCTTGCGCGACAACCTGCTCGCGATAGGCGTTGGCTTCCTCAAGCACACGCTGCGCACGACCACGGGCTTCAGGAATAACGCCATTCGAATATGCTTCGGCCTGGTTCTTTAAACGCTGCTCGTCTTCTCGAGCTTTAATCACGTCATCGAACGCAGCCTGAACCTGACTTGGTGGCTGGCTGTTTTCAAGGTTGACTTTCACAACCCGAAGTCCAGCAGAGTAATTCTCGAGATATTCTTGAAGACGCTGTTGCACGTCTCCACCGAGCGCCTCTCGGCCTTCGGAAATTACCGCTGTCATCTCAGCTGAACCTACGACATGACGCACGGCTGAATCAGTTGCATGTGTCAGAGTTACTTCGGGCTCGCGTACGTTTAACAAAAAGTCCCGAGGATTCGAAATGACATACTGAACAGCCAAAGTGACATCTACAATGTTCTCATCTTCAGTCAGCATCACGCCCTGTGAGGTATGTGTACGCACGCGAGTCACATTAACCTTGTTGACTTCATCGATGATCGGCGCATTCCAGCGAAGACCTGGAGTCTTCGTTTCCAAGAACTGCCCGAAGCGAAGAACAACTGCACGTTCTTGTTCGTCAACCTTGTATAGGCCGAGTGCACCGTAGGCAATGAGTGCAATCAGTGCAAAAACGCCAGCAATCTTTCCTGAAAAATCAAATCCAGGACCATCTCCTGAATCCGATCCGCCACCAGATCCGCCGCCTGATTTACCAAACAATCCGTTCAGGCCTTGTTGTAACTTCTTTACGACTTCATCAAGATCAGGCGGACCCTGATCATTTCGGTTGCCACCACCCCAAGGGTCGCGGCCGTTATTTCCGGGCTCATTCCAAGCCATGGAGACTCCTTAGCCAAATTAATTGATCACTGCCACTATCATAGGGGCAGTGATCAGCTTTTCCACCGTTAAATGATCAGTGTTGCAAGATTTGTGAGAGGAACAGTTGGGTCCTATCATTTTGAGGGTTGTTGAAGAACTCTTCAGGTTCGTTCTGCTCAACAATTTGACCGCCATCCATGAAGATGACGCGGTTCGCGACCTTACGCGCAAAGCCCATTTCGTGGGTCACACACAGCATCGTCATTCCGTCTTCTGCAAGACCCACCATCACGTCGAGCACTTCAGCAATCATCTCAGGATCCAGTGCGGATGTTGGCTCATCAAACAACATCACACGCGGATTCATACACAATGAACGAGCGATAGCCACACGCTGCTGTTGTCCACCAGACAATTGACCAGGGTATTTGTTCGCCTGCTCTGGGATCTTCACTCGCTCTAGATAGCGCATGGCTGTCTCTTCAGCCTCACGCTTAGGCGTCTTACGCACCCAGATGGGCGCAAGCGTACAGTTTTCTAACACCGTCAGATGGGGGAACAGATTAAAGTGCTGGAACACCATACCGACTTCACGGCGAATATCGTTGATATGCTTGGT
>RGHP01000151.1 GCA_010024125.1 Gammaproteobacteria bacterium
GCCAATGAGTCCAATATGCTTGTGACTGATGAAGCGCAAGCGATGGAAGCGCATGGTCAGCTTCCGTGGCTGATTCGGGGGCGGAGGTCAAACATTAAGCTGACCTATCCGGAGGACTTGGAATTAATTGAGGCGCTTTTATCAGTTCGTGGGGAGGCTCAACTGTGATTCGTATTGGACAGGGTTTCGATGTTCATCAGATCGAGGCTGGTGACGGCATGACTCTTGGCGGTCTTTGGGTGCCTTGTGAGTATCGGATTGTCGCACATAGCGATGGAGACATCGTGTTACATGCGGTGATGGATGCAATGCTCGGTGCGCTGGCTTTAGGCGATATTGGGCTTTTGTTTCCAGATACCGATTCAAAATTCAAGGGTGCTGATTCCGCCGAATTAACCCGCGAAGTGCGCCGTTTGTGTCTGCAAAAAGGCTATTCAGTTTCGAATCTTGATATCACGATTGTGTGTGAAGCTCCGAAGATTGGGCCGATTCGTGAAGCGATGCGACAGTGTATTGCGGACGTTTTAGAGACGCCGGTGGATCGTGTATCTGTCAAAGCCTCAACCACCGAAAAACTTGGATTTGTGGGTCGTGGCGAAGGCATTGCTGTAATGACATCTGTCCTGATGCGTGCCCATTGAGCGCTTTAGTTTACGGAGCACAACCCATTGGTCTAGGCCATCTTCCGAAGGCGCATGGTGAGTCAGTTTTTGAAGGCTCATACAGAAGGGACGCATCTGACTTTATCGTCACTGAGGACCTTGGGTTTGTGCCAGAGGGCACAGGTCCACATTTCTGGGCTCGTATTCGTAAACAGGGTATCTCGACTGAGGAAGCTGCATCGCGACTTGCGCAGGCAGCGAAAGTCTCGCGTAAAGACCTGGGTTATGCCGGTAAGAAAGATACTCATGCCATCGCCACTCAATGGATCAGCCTGCCAGAAACAGCATCGATTACAGAGGGTGTGATTGATGACGCGTTGGAAGTGCTGAGCCTCACCAGAAACCAGCGAAAATTAAAAATAGGGCAGTTGGCTGGTAATCAATTCCAATTGCGACTCGATGGATCTGTGATCGGTGATCTCAACGAGCGGATTCAGGATATTTCGAAACTGGGTGTTCCGAACTATTTCGGATTGCAGCGATTTGGTCGCTCAGGGTCAAATCTTGAGGCCGCCAGAAGGCTTGCACGTCGCGATCCGAAGGGACGCCGGAGGTTGCACCCAAAAGATGGAATGGCAGCGTCTGCTGCCCGGTCAGCAGGGTTCAACGCGATTGTTGCTGCACGTTTACATGATGATCGATGGCTCGATGTTGCGGTTGGTGATTCAGTGGCGTTAGCCGGTCGAGGGAGTCATTTTTCAGTGACTGAAAGTGAGCTTGATTCAGTGAGGGTACGTGTCGCATCTGGTGAATTGGATCCAACTGCGCCGATGGCTGGGCGCCAATCCAAAACCTCGAGTGAGCAGGCAGCGTTTGAGCGCTCGATACTAGCGACAGATCCAGAGCTTTATGAATGGATGACGGGTGTGTTTCGGGATGAAGATCGACGCGCTGTCAGGTTGTTGCCAAAGCAGTTGGAAGCAACGGTGTCAGAGAATACACTCGAGTTATCGTTTTGGCTGCCAAAAGGCTCTTTTGCGACAGCGGTATTGAATGAATTAGGAAATTTGCAGGAGGCACATGCACGGTCTGCTTCATGAGCGTGGTCAAAGTCGCTTAGTGGAAACCTTGGGTGACTTGGGGATCAACGATGTGTTTGTGTTGGATGCGTTTCGTCGTGTGCCGCGACACTTGTTTGTGGACCCTGCTGTGGCCGATTCAGCCTACACCGATGTCACACTGCCACTCGGTTACCAACAGACGCTTTCGCAACCGTCTGTTGTTGCTCGCATGTTGGAATTGTTGCGCGGTGGTCGCCATTTAAGTCGAGTGCTTGAGGTTGGCGCAGGTTCCGGCTTTCAGACAGGACTCTTGGGTCATTTGGCCGAGCAGGTTTTTGCGATTGAGCGGATTGCACCCTTGGCGACCGAAGCCCGGAAACGGATGGACACGCTTGAGCTTGAGAATGTGGTCATTCGTCATGGCGACGGTTTGCTTGGGTGGCCTGAGTTCGCGCCCTTTGATGGCATTATTTTGGCTGCCTGTCCTGAGTCTGTCCCTGAAGCGTTATTTGCGCAGTTAGCTGACGGTGGACGATTAATTGCGCCTGTCGGCTTAGGTCAGAAGCAGCAGTTGATTTTGTATATTCGCGATGGTGAGACAATCGACGAAATTCCTCTTGATACCGCGTTCTTTGTTCCCGCTTTGGCAGGCCTTGAATGAGTTGGTTTTCGATTTGGTTGCGCGGACTGGCGATGGGCGCTGCGGATGCGGTACCCGGTGTGTCTGGTGGGACTGTTGCTTTCCTAACTGGGATTTATGAGCGATGGTTGGCTGTTTTGACCTCGGTTACGCCGGAGTTATGGACCGTATTTCGTACCGATGGCGTTCGTGGTGTTTGGGTTCGGTTAGATGGCGGTTTTGTGTTGCCATTACTGGTTGGCATTTTGATGTCGCTGATCACGCTTGCACACTGGATTAAAGAGTGGCTCGATGTGGTTCCCGAACGGGTATGGGGTTTTTTCTTTGGCCTTGTCATTGCGATGGGTTTGGCGCTTTTGACTGATCTACGATCTGCCATGCGAACGAAAGACTGGGGATTTTTGGCGATTGGCGTCTTGATCGCACTCATTCTCGGGCTGCAAACGCCGCAAACCGCTGACCCCGCTCTGTGGGTGTGGCCTTTTGCTGGAGCGATGGCGTTGTCTGCTATGTTGCTGCCTGGCATCTCTGGAAGTTTCCTACTGCTGCTGACAGGCCTGTATCCAGCATTGATTAGCGCAGTGAGTACCTTTGAGGTGTCGATTTTGCTGTTATTTGTGAGCGGTGGGGCGATTGGCATTTTACTGATGGCGCATCTTTTAAAAGCGCTATTGGCTAAATATCACACTGGAGTCTTGAGCTGTCTCACCGGTGTGGTTTTCGGTGCACTGGTGCGCGTGTGGCCATGGCAAGGTGCTGGAGAGGACGGTTCTTTGATTTTATTGTTGCCGACACCAGAGTTTCTGTGGATTCCAATGGTGTTTGGACTCAGTGGTTTCGTCTTGGCATCATTGGCTCTTAAGTTCTCGACACACAACGGGAATACGATTCGATGAAACGTTTGTGGCTTACCATCGGCTTATTGGTCGGTTGTTCGGCGCCTTATGAAGTGCCAACGGACAATTTGGGACGACCATTGGAGCGCGTGAAGCCTAAAGTCACCACAATCGATACCGGAAACTTAGATGCCGAGGAGCCTGGCTCGCGCTATGTTGTTAGACGGGGCGATACCTTGTTCTCGATTGCCTGGCGTTTCGAACAAGATCCTGATGTTTTGCGTCGCCGAAACCAATTGAATTCTGATCTGATTACACCAGGTCAGTCGTTAAAGTTAAAAGGTGAAGTGCCGCCTGAGCCGAAACTCAAGGCAGTGACTCCACCGCCGATTCAGGCTGAGCCAGAAGTGGTTCAGAAACCAGCTGTCGCGCAAAAGCCAAAGGCTGCTCCCAAGAAAGAGCCAAAGCCGCAACCGAAAGCGACTCCGGTGCCGCAGTTTACGGGTTGGCAGTGGCCTGTGAATGGGCCGATTCTTGAAGCCTACTCGGAAAAAACTCGGTTTAGTCGGTCTGTGCAGCTCGGTGGCAAAGCGGGGACTCCGGTGAAAGCTGCTGCCAGTGGTCGTGTCGTTTATGCAGGTGATGGCTTGGTCGGCTTCGGTAATCTGGTGATTATTAGTCACGAAGACAAGCTCTTAAGTGCGTATGGTCATAATCAGAGCTTGAATGT
>RGHP01000152.1 GCA_010024125.1 Gammaproteobacteria bacterium
ACAATTGAAGTAACTCATCATCCCACTCGCCAGTACGAATATTAAATAACAACGTTCGGGAAGCATTGGTGGCGTCTGTGGCGTGCACAGCACCATTGGTCAGGCGCCATATCAAGAAGGTATCAATGGTCCCAAATAAGAGCTCACCGCGCTCCGCTCGGGCGCGAGCACCGTCAACATGATCAAGGATCCAGGCAAGTTTGGTTCCTGAAAAATAAGGATCCAACAACAAGCCCGTTTTCTCAGAAATCATAGCCTCATGACGATCAGCACGCAGTTTCTGACAGAGATCAGCTGTCCGACGGTCCTGCCAAACAATCGCATTATAAACTGGCTCACCCGTCTCTTTATCCCAAACGACTGTGGTTTCACGCTGATTCGTAATACCAATCGATGCAATTTGCGCGGCCGAAATTTTGGCGTGTTCCATCGCCTGGCGACAGACTGCGGCTGTTGAAGCCCAGATCTCTTCGGGATCATGCTCAACCCAACCAGAATCTGGAAAAATCTGCCGAAACTCTTGCTGTCCTGTCGCAACAGGCTTCAAATTCTGATCAAAAATAATCGCTCGACTCGACGTCGTACCCTGATCAATCGCCAGAACAAATTGGCTCATCACACCTTCTTCCAAACAAAGATCCACCAAACGATCGCAATTCCTAGACCGCCCCACAAAGGCGTTCCATATAAACCCAACCATGCCAGCATAATGAAGACAGTGCCGAGAATTGAAATAAACAAGCGATCACCACGCGTTGTTTCAATTCCTAGAACCCCGTGTCGAGGGTCGCCACCTGGTGTTCTGACTTCCAAAAATGCCAATAACCCAATGCATCCGAAAACAAATACGAACACCAGTGCCGTCGGGATTGTCCAAGCCATCCAATCCAACATCACACTCTCCCTAGGGCAAAGCCCTTCGCAATATGGTTACGTACGAAGTAAATCACGATCGCACCAGGAATGATGGTCAAGCATCCTGCGGCTGCTAACAATCCAAGCTCGTAGCCCGCACTCGATGCTGTTTTCGTCATCGTTGCAGCAATTGGCTTTGCATCGACTGCAGTGAGAGTCTTGGCGAGCAATAGCTCCACCCACGAAAACATAAAGCAGAAAAATGCAGCGACCCCGATGCCCGCTTTGATATTCGGCATAAAAATTCGGAAGAAGAAGCGACGGAACGAATAGCCATCCACATACGCTGTCTCATCGAGTTCTTTGGGCACGCCCGACATGAAGCCTTCCAAAATCCAAACAGCCAGCGGGATATTGAATAAGCAATGAGCCAAGGCAACTGCAATGTGCGTATCAAATAATCCAACAGCCGAGTACAACTGAAAGAATGGCAATGCAAATACAGCCGGTGGCGCCATCCGGTTGGTTAATAACCAGAAGAACAAATGCTTATCACCCATGAAGCGGTAACGTGAAAACGCATAGGCTGCAGGTAATGCGACACTCACAGAAATGATCGTATTGATCGTCACATAGATCGTTGAGTTGATGTAGCCCCAATACCACGTTGGATCCGTGAAGATGGCAGCATAGTTCTCAAGCGTAAACTCTTGAGGAAATAGGCTGAATCCAGACAAGATTTCATTGGTGGTTTTGAAGCTCATGGAAACCAACCAATAGATCGGCAACATCAAGAACAGGATGTAAAAAATAGGAGCCAGAGCGCGTAATTTCATGGAGAGCCTCAATTCTGGTCGTCTTTGGTCATCGCGGTATAAAACGCCCACGAGACAAGTAACGTGATCGCAAAATAAATCAGTGACATAGCAGCCGCAGGGCCTAAGTCAAATTGGCCGAGCGCCACCTTCACCAGGTCAATCGACAACAAGGTTGTGGAG
This sequence comes from Gammaproteobacteria bacterium, assembly GCA_010024125.1. Taxonomy (GTDB): domain Bacteria; phylum Pseudomonadota; class Gammaproteobacteria; order Pseudomonadales; family Litorivicinaceae; genus HIMB30. Next base: position 1,854 of record RGHP01000152.1, read on the forward strand.
TTACCCGGACCACCTCCTGTCAGAACAAAAGGTTCGGTGTAGATCATGAAGGAATCCATAAATCGCAACAAAATGGCGATGGTCAGCACTTTCTTCATCTTCGGTAACTGAATGTGGCGGAAGACCGCGAATTTAGAGGCTCCATCAATTTTTGCTGCTTGATAATAAGCATCCGGAATTGACACCAATCCTGCATAAGCAAGCAACACCACCAAGGATGTCCAATGCCAAACGTCCATCGCAACAATCGTCATCCAGGCTGCTAAGGGTGATTGGGTCATGTTGTACTCAATGCCCAACACAGTATTTAAGGTGTATCCCAAGAGCCCAATATCAGGCAGCGTGAAAATATTCCACATCGCACCAACCACGTTCCAAGGAATCAGCAATGGCATCGCCATCAGAATCAAGCACACAGGAACCCAAGGTCCAGAGCGCGGCATAGCCAGCGCAATAGCAACACCCAAAGGCACTTCAATGGCGAGAATGATTCCAGTAAACAAGAATTGACGACCAAGAGCGGCATGGAATCGTTCAGAGCCCAGCACATCCTGGAACCATCCAATGCCATGCCAGAAAAATAAATTGTCACCGAAGGTTTCTTGAACTGAGTAATTTACAACAGTCATCAACGGGATCAGCGCGTTAAAGGCAACCAGCAAGATAACTGGGAGAACAAGAAACCAGGCGCGAGGGTTTGACGTTTTCATCGATTGTTTTCCTTATCCCTGTGTCTCTGCAACAACCCAACCATCCTCATAGAGGCGGGTTTGCGCCGCATCAAATTGCAAATGGACCTGACCATCAGGTATCGAGTCACCTTCATCAACAATGGCATTGATGATCTGGTCGATCCCTTCAAGTCTGACCTTCACGACCGTGTGTCGGCCAACATCCATCACTGTCTCGACAGTGCCAGCAATTCCAACATCGGCGAAACGTACGAACTCAGGCCGAACGCCAACTTCCACTGAACCTTGCCGAAGATTTGTCAGATCGCTTGCGGTATCAATTACATGCCCAGCCACCTGAACCTTGCCGTCCACTACTGAGGCTGGAACTACGTTCATTCCTGGCGATCCGATAAAATGACCGACAAAGGTATGTGTCGGACACTCAAAAAGCTCGATCGGCGTCCCAACTTGAAGGATCTGGCCAAAATTCATCACAACCACCTGATCGGCAAACGTCAGCGCCTCAGTTTGATCGTGGGTGACATAAATCATGGTGCGATTCACCTTCTGATGCAGCTCTTTGAGTTTAGAACGCAGCTTCCATTTCAAATGCGGATCAATCACCGTCAACGGTTCGTCAAACATGATGACATTGACATCTTCACGCACTAATCCTCGACCAAGGGAGATTTTTTGCTTGTTATCCGCAGTCAAACCAGCAGCTTTCTGATCGAGCATCGGCTCGAGTTCGAGCATCGCCGCGATCTCTGTCACACGCTGAGCAATCACCTGCTCATCGACACCGCGGTTCCGCAGGGGGAATGATAAATTATCACGCACCGTCATGGTGTCGTAGATCACAGGAAACTGGAAAACCTGCGCAATATTCCGTGCGTCCGGCTCAAGCGCTGTGACATCTTTATCATCGAACAGCAGTTGCCTCTCGCTTGGCACCAAAAGACCAGAAATGATGTTTAGTAGTGTTGTCTTCCCACAACCCGATGGACCTAAAAGCGCATAGGCACCACCGTCATCCCAATCCAGATGAACACGCTGCAAGGCATAGTCATCGTCTGATTTCGGGTTCGGCAAATAACTGTGTCGTATATTGTTTAAAGTAATTCGTGCCACGGTTGACCTCTATGCGACCAGACGTCCGTCAGCGGCAAAGAAAAAGCACTTACTGACATCCATAAAAAATGTATGAGATTCGCCCACCTGATATGGATGGATCCCTTCAGATTGCGATACCCATGATCCCTCACCGACCCGAAAATGAGCCACACTCTCCGACCCTGACAGTTCTGTGACCTGAACAGACCCGGCAATTGCAACACCCATA
>RGHP01000153.1 GCA_010024125.1 Gammaproteobacteria bacterium
CATCACCGATCACCAGGTCGGTGATGCGCAGACCGCTGGGGGTCATCCGTTCTTTGGCCGCAACCATTTCTCCTCCGAGGGCAGACGCCCCACTGTCGGCGATGACGTCGCTGGCCATGGTGAAGAGGCTGGGGTTGGGGTCCTCCGGATCGAGCTCGATCTGGCCGCTGAAGCTGGCCTGGACTGGGGCACTGGCCACGGCCTGTTGCACGGCCGGCTGGCTGGGGGCGGCGTTCACGGTGGAGGGCGCCACGATCTGGCTCACCAGTGCCAGCAAGAGGCAGCCGACGCAAACGGCGGAGCTGATCAGGATGTCCCGCATGGCTGGATCAAAGAGGCATCAAGGGCCGATTCTCGCCTAGTTGCCTCTCAGTCCGGGATCTCGAGTTGGGATTGCTTTTGCCGGAGCTGCTGCTCCAGGCGATCGATGCGGCCCCGCAGTTCATCCACCTCCCGCTGGCGGGCCAGGCCCAGGTCCTGCAGCAGGTGGTCCAGGTTGCGCTCGACCTGCCGTTCGGTCTGTTTCTCCAGTTCGGGGTTCTCGCCGCGAAGGCTGGCGAGAACGTCATCCACCAAGGCGCTGGCCTGGCTTGGATCCAGGCGCCCACTGCTGACCCAGGCCTGGGTCACGCTCCGCAGGCGATCGGCCACCAGTGAAGTGGTGCCAAGGCCGCGGAAGAGAAGTTGTTGCAGGGTCCGGCTGGGATCCATATCACTTCTTTAGTGGTAAGCGAGCTGAGCTGATCAGAGAGGGTTGGCGCCAGCTCTGCCTTTTGCAGGTCTAGCTGGCCCAGAGGTCAGGCGCCTATGAACAGTGCGTCTGACCCAAGCACACCAACAGTTTTGAGTATGGCCAGGCTTGTGGCCTATCTGATCGCGTAAGTCATGCTTTTTGCCTGCTGAGTTGATGCTCTGCTGGAGCACGGCGTGCTCTTTATGGACCCAGTTTCTTATGCATTGTTCGAATCATTAAGGATCAGGATTGAGAGGCTTCCTTGATTCTCGCGATTGGCAGTCAATGCAGAAGATCTGCTGCGTATTTGAGACTTGATCCCTTGGGTTGCTGAAGGTTAATAGCTTGGTCTAGATGGAGTTGGATTCACGGTGACGGTGCCAGGGCCTTTCGCTTCGGTCGTTGTCTTGCTTGATCGAGTAAGTCTCTTTTTGATGGGCTTTGTTGTGATTTTTCTGATCATCAGTGCTCGCTCTGTTCTGATCGCTCTTGTCTCGGGGCTCTTGCTTCGAGATGGTCCCAGCTGTTTTGGCCGAGCGAATGCCAACGATCTTCGACTCAGCTTTTCGTCTTCATTGGTCTTCGCTTGTGTTGGCTCAGTTTCGCTGATCCTGCATGGATCTGGGTACGTACAGCTTTACCATCACGAGTCTGAATGGCAGCTTCCTTTTCAGTTGACAGGATTTCTTGGTGTTTTGGCTGTACAGGATGCCGTCTTCTACTTTGTTCATCGCCTTCTGCATCATCCTGCCCTCTACAGGATTGCGCACCTAGGGCATCATCGGTCAAGGCATTATTCAGCCTGGACTTCATTTGCTTTTGACCCAATCGAGTCACTCTTCCACTCTGTTTTTATTGTGGTTGTTGCGATGACCGTTCCGCTTCACTTCGTCACACTGTTTGCCCTTCTTGTGACGATGTCTGTTTGGGCTGCTTTGAACCACATGCCGCCGGCTGGATTGCCGGAGGCATTTCCTCATCACTGGTTGGGGCGTTGGTTGATTGGCCCTGTTCATCATTCCATTCATCATCAAAAACAGGGCTCTAACTTTGGGCTTTATTTCACGTTCTGGGATCTTCTATTCGGAACGCAGGATCAGGGCTACGCTCGAAGTGTCTCGCGCGTTGTTAGAAAAGATTCACTGTTGCGTTGAATGGCTCAAAAAAAGGACTGGTGAAATTCTCGCCAGTCCTCCTTCTCTTGATTGCCTCAGTCAGGGCTTTTGTCTGTTGGATCCGCCATTTTTACTTCATGGCTATTTGGAGTGTGCTTGAGACCGCAAGATCAAGTGGGAAATTGTGCGCATTCCTTTCGTGCATGGCTTCGATGCCAAGATCTGTCCGGTTTAGTACATCAGCCCAGCTGTGAACGACACGACCTTGAGGATCAAGGATCGATTGATTGAAATTTAGACCATTCAGTCCAAAGGAAAAGCTGGCGATTGCAAGGGACGAGAACCAAATCCCGAGTACTGGCCATGCAAAGAGAATGGCATGGATGCTTCGGCTGTTATTCAATGCTGCATAGGGGAAGACGAGCCGACCGAAGTAGGCGTGAGCTGAGACGATGTTGTAAGTCACCTCCTTCTGGCCAAAGCGATATCCACGATTAATCGACTCCTGTTCTGTGGTTTCTCGAACCAGGTTGCTTGAGACGAGTGATCCATGAACTGCCGCGAGGAGTGCCCCCCCAAATGTTCCGGCTACGGCAAGCATGTGAAATGGATGCATTAATACATTGTGTTCAGCTTGGAGGACAAGCATGAAGTTGAATGTGCCCGATATTCCAAGAGGCATTCCCTCTGAAAACGAGCCCTGGCCCATTGGGTAAACCAGAAGTACAGCCATTGCTGCTGACCAAGGTGCTGAAAAGGCAATGGCAATCCACGGCCGCATTCCTAGGCGATAGCTCAATTCCCACTGCCGCCCCATGTAGGCCGTGATGGCGATCAGAAAGTGAAAGACAATTAATTGGTACGGTCCGCCGTTGTAAAGCCACTCATCCAGACTTCCCGCTTCCCAGATCGGATAAAAATGGAGTCCGATGGCATTTGAGCTGGGCACGACTGCGGCGGTAATGATGTTGTTCCCACTGAGGAGTGATCCTGTGATGGGTTGCCTGACGCCGTCCAGGTCGACACCCGGAGCGCTGAGGAAGGCAATCACAAACGCCGCAGTGGCAGCGAGGGTCGTTGGAATCATCAAGACCCCAAACCAGCCGATGTAAAGCCTTTGGTTGGTCGAAGTGATCCAGTCTCCAAATGCAGACCAGGTCTGCAGTCCATTGCGGTTGGACAAGAATGTTGTCATGAAAAGTCCTTTGAGGTTCAGTCCCGCTGCCAGACTTGTGGCGCTCAAATGGCCCGGCTATTTCGGGAGCTGGTGAACGAAGAAAGTGCATTTCAAGGATCTTGATTCCTCAGTGATCTCTGCACCTTCTCCGATAGACCCTGATGCCTTCTCTCTGGGCCTTTGGGTTTCGCTGTATCTTTGCTTCACTTTGGCTTCAAGCCAATGTCGATCGATCTAAATCTTCTTTTTCTAGATGCAGAACGGCTGCATTTCCTCCTTGTATCTGCAGGTGTTGGCTTTTCCTTAGCCAGTTGATTCAAAATCCTGAGGTGGATTCACTTCGTCGCCGCAGCATCAGCGAGCTCAGTCTTCGTGACTATTGCCTTTATCGGGCTATTTGCTCAGAGCTCGAGGTTCTCGAGGACTCCATTCAGATTGATGGTCAATCAGGCGGTCATCTTCTAGAGCTGGCGGTGGCCATGCGTGATCGACGTCTTCTTGTCGAATGGTTGCGTGAATTGGGCTATCCCCCAAGCTCTGATCTCACCGACAGCGGTATCACTCCAGAGTTGGAAGAGCAGCTGATCGCCCACGGATCTGATTGGTAGCTCTTTCGTTCAATCGGACGCAACTTCTCAGCGGGCTACTGAACATGTGTCCGTGTAATCACTAAGAGAGCGCCCCGTAGGCGATGACAGCTGTCTGTGCGTCGGGCTGTTGTTTTTCACTGCTTCCAGCCCGTAGCAGCCAGGACGCTCTATAGGGTCAGTGGCCATGGCAGAGAACCGGCGGCTGGTCTGGAGCGGAGCCCTCG
>RGHP01000154.1 GCA_010024125.1 Gammaproteobacteria bacterium
CATACAACCCAGGCGCGATGAAGCCCCATAGCTGATACAAAATCATTGGAGCACCACAGTAAACACTCAGATAGAGGGCGAGCTTGAAGGGTGCAAGGAATGGTGATGCGACCTGCGTTGCAATCATCGATGCCCCTTCTGGAAGGAGCGACTGCAGCGGGTTTGCAAGATACGCATACAGATCGTTCGCGAAGGCAATGAAGCCCAGGAAGAAAATAAGAATGACCACCAATATACGGATCAGTCGGTCTCTTAATTCAATGAGGTGGGCGATCAGGGGCTGATCATTCAGACTTGGATCGCTCATTCTTTTCCGCTTGCGTAGTAGTACTTGTTTGGCTGAGCCCTAAGGGATCCTCACCAGTAATGTCTTCCATTTTCAATCCGCCACCACGTGCTTCAAGCTGACGCTTTAAATCCTCGAGCTCGAGCTCGCGATTGATGTCTCTCTGGATTGACGAAACTTGACCACGGAGTTTCTTAACCCACAACCCAACGGTGCGTGCCAGACGTGGTAAGCGTTCAGGACCGACGACAACTAAACCAATGATGGCGACGAGCAGTAGCTCGGTCGCACCAATATCGAACACTTAGACTTTCTCTTTCGCTTCAGTCTGTTGTGTTTCGGTTGATTCGTTCTGCTGAACAGTGCTTTCTGCAGTCGGTTGTGCTGCGTCTTCGGCACCTTTGTCTTCAGTTTTGTCTGTCACTGACTGACGAAAGCCTTTCACGGCACTACCGAGGTCTGAGCCTAGTGACTTCAATTTTTTGGTACCAAAGATCATGATCACGATGGCCAAGATAATCAGTAACTGCCAAATGCTGATTCCACCAATTCCCATAAGGGGCTCCTATTGTTTTATGTGTTGTTAATTAAAGCCAGTAAACGGACCGCCCCCAAGGACATGATAGTGCATGTGATACACCTCTTGATAACCTCCGGGCCCCGTATTCAACACCGTTCTGAATCCTGAATCCAGCCCTTGTTCCTTTGCGATCTGCGGAATCTTTAACTGGATTCGTCCTAACAAGCCTTCATCAGAGGGTGTTGTGTCGAATAAATTTTCAATATGCCGACGCGGAATGACTAAAAAATGCACCGGCGCTTTGGGATTAATATCACGAAATGCTAGGCAGTCGTCACCTTTATAAATGATATCTGCAGGTATTTCGCCATCCCGAATCTTACAAAATAGACAATCAGCCATTGTGATTCTCCCGGTTTGCCTTCTCCACAAGACCGCTGACTCCTAATCGACGTTCGAGCTCAGCTAATACGGCGCTCGGTGGCTCTTCCAAATGGGAAAGCAACACCAGCGTGTGAAACCATAAATCGGCCACTTCGTGGATGACATCCTCATTATTCTTCGAACGCGCGGCATCTTTTGCAGCCATCACGACCTCAGTCGATTCCTCGCCCACTTTCTTTAAGATGTGGTCGAGACCCTTATGATGCAACTTGGAAACGTACGATTTTTCTGGATCGCCAAAACGACGTTCAGCAAGCATGTCTTCCAAGACTTCAATTACCGTCATTTGTTGCCTCCATATAGGGCATCCGGATCGATCTCGACTGGTTCAACAGCTTCCCAGTCACCAGTTGCTAGAGGTGCCCAAGAGAAGCACGACCGCCGTCCAGTATGGCAAGCCACACCGGTCTGCAGAATACCTAAAAGCACGGCATCCTTGTCGCAATCGATTCGAATATCGACTAATTGCTGTGTTTGACCAGAAGACTCGCCTTTGCGCCACAGTGCCTGACGTGAACGCGAGAAATAGACAACTTGGCCTTCGCGTAACGTCTCATCAAGTGCCTCTCGGTTCATCCATGCAACCATCAAGATCTCTTTTGACTCATGATCCTGTGCTATCGCGCAAACTAACCCATCAGCATTAAATTGCACTGCGTTGAGTAATTTTTGGCGCGCGTTTTCGTCCTTGAATTCAATCATCAGCGTCTCACCAGTAGCACAAGTGATAATGCAGCAATGGCAAATGGCCAGTGCCCTGCAAGCCAATCATGTTCTGCGATCAATGCAGTGCCAGCAACCACTAAGCCGCTTATACCGAGGAGGGTGCTCACGTGACCGGTGAGTCGCCGTCTTTTTGCTTCCTGGCCAATATGTTTCAGCGCATCAGCTTGTTGAAGTTGTATCGACTCAAGCCGTTCGAGCCTCTCCGGTGTCGTTAGTAGCGTGTTTGTCAGTGCAGGGAATTGTACGGCCCAACGGGAGACATTCCGCTTGGCATAATCAACGATTCCTTTTGGACCAAGCCGTTCTTTCACCCAGCGCTCGAGGAACGGTTTTCCTGTTTTCCAAAGGTCGAGTTCCGGATACAGTTCGCGACCCAGCCCTTCAATGTTGAGTAGTGTTTTTTGTAATAAAACTAATTGAGGTTGTACTTCCATTTGGAATCGTCGTGCGACTTCAAATAGACGAATCAAAAGAACACCAAAACTGATTTCGCCGAGCGGCTTTTGGAAAATTGGCTCACACACTGTGCGAATCGCACTTTCAAATTCACCGATGTTGGTGTCCTTTGGAACCCATTCAGATTCCACATGCAGTTCGGCAACAGCCCGGTAGTCACGATCAAAAAATGCAATCAGATTTTGTGCGAGATAAGCCTGCGACTCAGGATCGAGTGTGCCGACGATGCCGAAATCGATGGCCTTATACACTGGATTTTCAGGATCTGAAATATCAACAAACACGTTTCCTGGATGCATATCTGCATGGAAAAAGCTGTGATCGAACACTTGAGTAAAGAAAATTTCGACGCCGCGTTCAGCGAGCTTCTCCATGTTGACTTTTTTCTCTTTGAAAATATCAACGCGAGAGATTGGAATGCCGTAAATCCGTTCCTCAACCATCACGTTGCGACGGGTGTAGTCCCAGTAGATTTGTGGCACGTAACAGATCGCTGAATCTTCGAAATTACGCCGAATTAGTGCGGTGTTCGCTGCTTCACGCATCAAATCTAATTCATCAAGAATCGTCATGCGGTAGTCAGAAACAACTTGAACGAGCTTCAAGCGTTTTCCGTCGACAAAGTTCTTTTCGACAAACTTGGCGATCGTCATCATCAACTTCAGGTCTTCTTCGATGACTTTCTCAATGCCAGGCCGAATGACCTTGACGATCACCTCTTCGCCGGTTTTGAGGCGTGCAGCATGAACCTGTGCGACTGAGGCGGACGCCATGACATCCGACGAAAATTCGCTAAACACATCATCAACCGAGCAGCCTAAATCCGACTCAATAATTGATTTAGCAACCTCGCCAGGGAATGGTTTGACGCGATCTTGAAGTTCAGCCAGCGGCCCAGCAATGTCGGGTGGCAGCAAATCGCGGCGAGTCGACAGCATTTGCCCAAACTTAACGAATACAGGCCCCAGCGTTTGCAATGCGTCGCGTAGACGCTCCCCGCGAGAGCGCTTCATTCGGACCGATGGAATACACCATGCCAGCGCTTTCAATGTGCCGCGTTTCGGTTGCGGAAGAAGCTCATCAATTCGCTCAGAGAATAAGACGCGCAAGATTTTAAAAAGACGGAATGAACTACCCATGTTGTGCCTCGAGTCGTTTCATTCGCGCGTCGAGTCGATCGATTTGTCGATTGAGTGAGGTGACCCGTGTTTCTGCGTCACTGAAGGCCCCAGCTGTCACGAGAGTGGTTTGTTCTGAGCGCAAAAATTCCTCGGTCTGTCGCTTTAAGGACTCGCGGCTGGTGAGCCATTGTGCTCGAGCCGTCCTTAACGTTTTGATGAGAAGCCCTGCCGGCATCGGTCCAAGTGCCTTTGTGACAG
>RGHP01000155.1 GCA_010024125.1 Gammaproteobacteria bacterium
GCCTGTGCTGCACGATCAGTCACATCGCCAGAGAGTGAGTCATGTATTTTCCGCGCATCCATCAGAAACGCATCAGAAGGGCCTTCTTTCAGCATCGGAGTGATTGTTCTCACAATCGAGTCCACAGACGCAGCTCCTTGAATCAGTTCTGGAATTAAAGACTTATTCGCTAAGAAATTCGGTAACGTGACAAATTCGGTTTCCAACTTGCCTTTGACCATTCGGTAAGTCCAAGGATTCATTTGATAGGCAGCGACTGTCGGACGTCCTGTCAGCACAGATTCAAGTGCCGCTGTACCCGATGCAAGCAATACAGCTGTCGATGCAGCCATCACTTGCCGCGACTCACCATGCAGCACACGAATCGATCGCGATCCAATCATCGACTGAATCAAGATGTAAAGGTCGTGTGTGGCCGCAGGAATCACACCGACTAAATCAGGGGAATCCGTTATCAGCCGATCAAACGCATCTAAAAATAACGGTAGCAGTCGCTTGACTTCAGACTCCCGGCTTCCTGGCAAAATACCAAGCAAAGGCCCACTCAATGGAAGATCAAGCGCACTGCGGTAAGGAGTTGGATCTGGATTAAACGTGATTTGAGCCGCCAAGGGGTGGCCAATGAACTCACAGCGAAGACCAGAGTCGGCATAGAGTTCCGGTTCAAAAGGAAATAGACACAACAATAAATCGAGCTGCTTGGCGATCTTGGGAATTCGATTCCTGCGCCACGCCCAGACAGACGGACTCACCACATGGATCGCCGGAATGCCAAGCGACTTGGCATGGGCACAGAGTGGCAAATTAAAATCAGGTGCGTCACAGGTAATCAAAGCGCTTGGGTGCGATGCGTTTAAGTAATGCTTCATCTGGCGGCGGATTGATAGTAACTCGGGTAGTCGAGGCAACACTTCCATCACCCCCATGACAGAGAGCCGGTCCATCGGAAACAACGGATAGGTTCCAACTTCAACCATCTGCGGACCTGCGATACCGGTATAAACAAAAGATGCTGACTCAGAAACGCGAGAAAGGATGGGAGCAAGAATCTGGTCGCCGGAAACTTCTCCAGCTGCCACACAGATTTGCATCAGCGAACGATGCCTCGCTGAGATGATTTCAGACTATCAAGAAATGTTTCAACTTCCGTACAGCCCACAGGATTTTGATCAAGCTCAGCAATTGCTTGATCCAATGTGAGACCGCGACGGTACACAGTCTTATAGGCTTCTCTCAGGCGATTAATCACATCACTGTCAACGCCACGACGTCGCATTCCCTCGACATTCATGCCATGCGCTTCTGCACGATTACCAGAGCAGGTTACAAATGCTGGGATATCCTGCAAAACCACTGTTCCGGCGGCAGTCATTGCATACTGTCCGATACGACAGAACTGATGAACAAGCGTTCCTCCACCAAGAATCGCCCCATCACCGACATGGACGTGCCCAGCCACCGCAGTGTTGTTGGCCATGATGATGTTGTCACCAATCACACAATCATGGGCAACATGCACGTAGCACATCAACAAATTATTCGAACCAATTTTGGTGATCCCTCGGTCTTGCGAGGTTCCACGATGCAGGGTTACACCCTCACGGATCACGTTGTCATCACCAATGACTAATTCAGTCCGTTCGCCTTTGTATTTTTTGTCCTGGCAATCTTCACCCACAGATGCGAATTGGAAAATTCGATTACGCGCACCAATTGTGGTTGGACCTTTTAAAATCGCATGCGGGCCAACCACGGTGCCTGCACCAATGGTGACCTCAGGTCCAATGATGGCAAACGGGCCAACCTCAACGTCTTCGGCAAGTTCTGCCTTTGGGTCAACCAGTGCCTGTGGGTGAATTGTCGTCAAACTGTCCTGTCCGCACACATGATGGTGGCCGTACACACAGTTTCACCGTCGACACTCGCGCGACAGCCAAACTTCCAAACGCCAGCGCGGACACGCAATACCTCTGCTTCCAACACGAGTTGATCGCCTGGAACCACTTGACGCTTAAACCGCACGTCATCGCAGCCAACGAATAAGTAAATCGAGCCCTCAGCCGGTTTCTTATCCATTGTTTTGAATCCTAAAACTCCAGCTGCTTGCGCCAATGCTTCGATGATTAATACACCAGGCATCACCGGATGGTCAGGGAAGTGACCGTTGAAGAAGTCTTCATTACATGTAACGTTCTTAATTGCTTTTACACGCTTTTCGAGCTCAAGCTCAACTACACGATCCACTAGTAAAAATGGATAACGATGCGGTAGGTATTCACGGATTTCCTTGATATCCAGAAGCATTACGAGTCCTTACTCTTCATATCCAACTGCTTTTCAAGCACCTGGATTCGACGCGCCATTGCGTCTAATTGCCGAAAACGAACGGCGTTCTTACGCCAGTCTTCAGCTTTCATCACACCCCCGGCGCCTCCCAAGTAGGCTCCAGGGACAGTAATCGATTGCGTCACCAGTGCGTTTGCACCGATGTGCACTTTATCACAGACAGACAAATGTCCTGTAAAACCTGTCATGCCACCGACGGTGACATCTCGCCCAATCACCGTGCCACCAGCGAGCGCAACATAACCGGCCATCGCTGTGCGCGCACCAATTTGGCAGCCATGCGCAATATGTACCTGATTATCGAGTTTGACGCCCTTCTCGATCACCGTATCGTCGAGCGCACCTCGATCAATCGTGCAACCAGCGCCGATTTCAACATCATCACCAATCACGACGCCACCAAGTTGCCGAATTTTAACCCATCCATCAGATGACTTGGCGAAGCCAAATCCGTCGTACCCGATCACAGTCGAGGCGCCGACTAAGCAATCCAAGCCAATCTGCGTTTTTGGATAGATCGTGACGTTTGGACCAATGACCGAGCCTGCGCCGATCACAACATCAGCTCCAATCACCGCACCAGGCCCAATCGATACACCATCAGCGATCACTGCTGTTTCATCTATCACAGCAGTTGGATGAACGCCTTGAGCAAATGGAATGCCTTTGCCATCAAATATGACAGACAACTCAGCGTAGGTTCGGTACGGATCGTCTGAAATCAATCCCCGCTTGATCTCGTCAGAAACCGCGCGGGAAACGACGACTGCCCCAGCCTCGGAACCTTTCAGTTCAGCCCGGCGCGCGTCGTTAGATAAGAAACTGAGACTTTTTGATGTTGCGCGAGACAATGAAGCCAATTCTGTGACCTCAAACGATCCATCTCCCACTAACTCAGTCGCCGTCAACCGAGCGAGCTCAGCTAGTGTGTACGCCATTAGAACGTCGAACCAATCGAGAACTGGAAGCCTTCTGTTTCATCAGTCGATTCGCTGTTCAATGCAGCCGCATAGGTGAACGACAACGGTCCAATAGGTGTCATCCAGGCAAGCGCAAGACCTGCTGAATACCGCAAATCACCAAGTTCCGCATTATCTGCGTAGACCTGACCCGCATCGGTAAACAGCGACAACCGCGCTTGATCCGTTTCTTTGACTCCAGGCATTGGGAACTGTAATGCGGCAGTACCTGTAACCAGGACGTTACCACCGATCTGCTCACCATTCGCATCAACTGCCAAACGAATATCAGGACCAATCGTATCTCTGACGGTCTTGACGCGTTGAATATCTTCCTCATGACTAACCTCCGCTATGCCGCGATCACCAGTCACTCTCAATGGAGACATTTCGATTGCACTGTTCCTTCCCACTTTCATCTTAACTGCACGAAAACCAGCATCAATGTACTGCTGCATCTCCTTACTTAATTGCTTTGAATCTTTTCCTTCCGAATAAAAGCCACC
>RGHP01000156.1 GCA_010024125.1 Gammaproteobacteria bacterium
CCCAGGGTCTAGCTTAAGCTGCTAGAGCGTAGTTTTCGTCGTTGGCAGTTATAGCTAACGAGTCCACAGTTGGGTTTACGAGCACTGTAGAACTACTCGGCATGCACATTTGGTTTTGTAACCGGCGTCGAATCCATATCGTCCCCGAAGAATCGATTATCAGCTATTTAGAGAAAATTTGAAATCTCTTGTACAAAAATCCAAGCGCCGGAGCTAATTAACAGAGCGCCGATCAGCCGATTAATAACCAGAATACGACCGCCTTCAAGCCACTGTTTGAGGGCCCGGCCTGCGAGTGCTACACCGATGTAGACTGAGGCATCAATGCCTCCGGCTAATGCGCCCATGGCGAGTTGTATCTGGACTGTGTGTTGAGGGTCGACAAAGGGTCCGAAGACGGCCAAGAAAAACACCAGGACTTTGGGATTCACAATGGCAATCGAAAAACCGGCGATGAAACCGCCTTGAGTCGTCAATTTGTCAGAGAGTGGCATGTCCCCCGCCATGACTAATTGATATCCAAAGTAAATAAGAAGCGCGATTCCGAGAAAGGTCAGAGCGATTGTGAGTTCCGGGAGGGCGAGCAGTAGGGCTGAAAGGCCGAAGACGGTCGTGAGTGCAAACACCATGATGCCCAAACCATGCCCAAGTGCACCGCTGATACCGACATCCGTCCCTCGGGTAGCTGCCATCGATAAAATGAGTAGCCATGACAAACCAGGAGAGGCAGCCCCAGCTAGGCATAGAAGAGCGAGCTTAATCCAGTCTGATTCAGCCATTAACGAACGCGGTGGCGAACCGCGCGCTGCTTCTCGATATTCCATTCGCGATCACGGATGGTGTCGCGTTTGTCGTGCTGTTTCTTACCTCGAGCGAGCCCGATTTTGATCTTGACAAGCGGGCCTTTCCAGTACATCTCAAGCGGTACACATGCATGGCCTTTTTGGCTTAAGGCCCCATGAATCGTTGCGAGTTCTTTTTTGTGGAGCAGCAACTTTCGCGTGCGCGTGGGGTCTGCAATAACGTGTGTTGATGCAGAATCCAGCGGTGTAATTTGTGAATTTAAAAGATATGCCTCGCCATTACGGATGATGACGTAGGTGTCGCTCAGATTCGCTTTGCCTGCACGAATCGATTTCACTTCCCAGCCGTGAAGCTGCATGCCAGCCTCGAATGTTTCGTCGATGTGGTAGTCAAAGCGAGCTCGTTTATTTTGAGCGATTTGATTGCTATTGCTGTTCGATTTTTTGGCCATGGCGGGCGACTTTACGTATATTTGCCGTTTTTTCAAACAGCAATTGAGGAATTGATGCCTAAAATAACGCGATCCGCACTAGTGTCTCACACTCCAGAGCAAATGTTTGAACTGGTCAATGACTTTGCACGCTATCCCGAGTTTCTTCCGTGGTGCGGTGCTGCGCGCGTGATCGAATCGTCTGATGCGACCATCGTGGGTGAACTGTCGATTCAGAAAGGCAGTATCCGACAAGCGTTTACCACGAAAAATACGCTCACACCGCCTGAGCGAATTGATTTGTCATTGGTTGATGGGCCGTTTAAGTCCTTATCAGGGCACTGGCGCTTTGAGCCTGTCGGGAATAGGGCCTGCCGGGTAAGCCTTGATCTTGAATTTGAATTCGCTGGTAAATTGATTGCAATGGCGATTGGTGCTGTTTTTTCTCAAATCGCCGGAAGCCTGGTTGATGCGTTCTGTGATCGCGCTGATCAGTTGTATGGCAGGTAAATGATGAAAGTGCAGGTGGCTTTTGCGAAGCCTGATCGGCAGTACGTGGTTGATCTCGATGTTCCCGAGGGAACAACAGTTTTTCAGGCTGTGGAACTGTCAGGATTTGCTGAACAGTTCCCGGAAATCGATCTCGAGACGATGCCGATGGGTGTATTTGGTGTCCGCGTTAAAACGGCCACCACCACGACCCTTCATCCGGGCGATCGGGTGGAGTTGTATCGATCTTTAATAGCGGATCCGAAGGAGAGCCGCCGGACTCGCGCTGAATCTCAGAAACTTGATCGTTCTTAAAATTCACAATCAAGTACGTGTTCTGTTGCACTTCACCATCAAAATCGATGCGCTCCAGATAGATCCACCGGTTTGGGTTGAAGGTGTTCACCGTGATGGGTGAACCCAGTAGAAATTGAACCTGGTCTCTCGACATGCCAACCTCTAATCGTTCGACACGCTCTGGGATTAGTTGGTTACCTTGCTTCACAGGATTTTTGTGGACGCCGGGGAAACTGCAACCGGTCAGTACAATGGCAGCAATAAGAACGTGAATCGAAATCAGTCGCATCAATATCTTCCTGAGGAATTTCTTGGCAGAATGATAAAGATGCCTAGCCAATGAGTCCATTGATCATGCAATACGAAACAGATGAATTAAAAAAAGCCGGCCTAAAAGCCACGCTACCCAGGATCCATGTATTGCAGTTATTGCTGTCGAACGAAGGCGAGCATATGTCAGCTGAAGTGGTGTATCGAAAGTTGCACGAGTCTGGCGTAGACGTGAATCTGGCGACGATCTATCGCGTGTTGACCCAATTTGAGGAAGCAGGTCTTGTTGAGCGTCATCAATTCGACGCGACAACCAGTGTGTTTGAGTTGAAGCCTGATGATCATCACGATCATATGGTATGTGTTCGCTGTCATCAGGTGATCGAGTATGTCAGCCCTGAGATCGAGGCATTACAGGAAAAAATTGCCAAAGATCATGGCTGTAAAATCGTCGATCATACGCATGTGATTTATGTCACCTGCCCTGAATGTTCGGTGAAGAAATAATGGGATCGAGTCCACTTCTCGACCCAAGTGTTCTGTTTTTCATCCTCGGACTGTTCGCAGGCTTAGTTCGATCCAATCTTGAAATACCGAGCGCGATCGCTCGCTTTTTATCGTTGTATTTATTAATGGCCCTCGGTCTCAAGGGGGGCTTTTCGCTCGCAGAGAGTGGGTTTAATCCGGCGATATTGAGAGACCTGGTCTTTGCGGTTGGTCTTGCACTACTCATTCCATTTGCAAGCTTCGTGGTGCTTAAACGCGTCATTAATCCACTGGATGCTTTGGCGATTTCTGCGACCTACGGTTCAGTTTCGGCTGTGACGTTCATTACTGCGACGCAGTTTTTGGAAACCAATGGTCTCGAGTATGGCGGTCACATGGCCGCTGCCATGGCGTTGATGGAGTCACCAGCGATTATTTTTGCAATTCTCATGGCGAATCTGTATCGCACCCAGGAGGCGCGCCAAGAGCATCAAGGATTCTTAGTCGTCTTGAAAGAGTCATTCACAGAGGGTGCACAAATTTTACTGTTAGGTGCAATGGTCATCGGGATGATCACCGGGGCCTCAGGGAAGACAATCATGGATCCATTTACGGGCATGATATTCAAAGGCATGCTGGCATTCTTTCTTCTCGATATGGGTGTTGCGACAGCCAAACGACTTTCTGACTTGTCGAACGTACCAAAGCGGTTGGCGTTTTATGGGGTGTTGGCCCCGATCGCGCATGCTTCAATCGCACTCATGCTCGCGTGGGTTGGCGGGTTATCAGCAGCCAACGCGACCTTATTGGCTGTTCTTGCGGGCTCGGCCTCGTATATCGCAGTCCCAGCGGTTCTTAAGCATGCATTACCGGAATCTAATCCTAGCTTGTACCTTGGGCTTTCACTTGGCCTCACATTCCCATTCAACATTATCGTGGGAATCCCCTTGTACCACTGGGCTGCGGTTTGGTTGATAGGCGGTTAATCCCGTAAGAGATCGATCG
>RGHP01000157.1 GCA_010024125.1 Gammaproteobacteria bacterium
CATGGACCCGAAAACCGCCGCCAAGCGACTGGATATGGTGCTTACAAAAATAAGATCACAGGTAGGTGTCAGTATCAGCTACGGGCTGGTGGAGGTTGACTCTGTAGAGGTTGATGGCGAGTTGGCCGCCGCTATCGAGGCGGCTGAAAGGTCGATCGCCAAGCGTGCTGTGACCAACGTTTGACCTAGCGCTGCTACGTTACGATCCCTCCGGGGTCTTTGTCTCGTTCGGATTATCCTTGTCTGTATCTTCGACAATCTCCTGCGAGAAGATGACCTTATGATAGAGCCCCTCTTGGAGCTGCGTGATTGGGATGTTGCCCTCGATCTTCTTGAGCCTCGGTATGAGTGCGGCCAGCTCTGGGAACGGCGACTCTAGGATCTTGTCGACCACACGCTCGTCACTCATCGTGATCAACTCCTCACGCTTGTCTTTAAGCTTCCCGCGCACGAATCTGCGGGCCCGTTTCAGATAGGCCCCAGCCTCTGGGTGATCCTCCCCGGGTAGCAGCTCGATCTTATCGAACAGGTTCAGGATCAAGCCGTCCTCCGCGAGGAACTTTTCCCGAGTCTGTTCAAGCAGCGAGAGGGTCTGGCACATTTGGATCTGATTAATGGCGTCGTCCTTGACCCGGTCGGTGTCTTCCAAAAAACGGTCCAGGGTTAGCATTGGTTTTTGATACAGGACCTTGTACTCGGCCATGAGTAACGCCGCGATAATCGCGTAACCGACGATCCATGTCCCGTAGAGAACTAGCAGCTCAACGGGCATGGGAGGCACATCCTCTGGGCTGGATTTGATGTCTACATTCTTCAGTCATAGGTTCGCTAGGTGTATCTTTCCAGATAGTTCTATCGGTCGACGCTAGTTGATTCTTAAAGAATTTTCCACCAGAGTGACGGCTAGTTTAGTGGAAAGAGATTATCTAATGCTGACTCACTGGGTACTGATCGTGTTTCTCTACTCCTCTGCAGACGTGATCGCTTCGACCAAAACCATGGCGTTCCCGGTTGATTATGGTGCCGTTTTCCCGTCCAAAGAGGCTTGTGAATCGTGGGCTTCCGAGAATGTCGTAATAGTTGAACGAGTCGAGTCATTCTTGTGTCTACCGAGACCAGCCTACAGAAACCCGCGTTAGGTTTTTCCGGATTACGGAGAGATATAGAAAATTGCGGGTTAATTTGTTCTAATCTGCGGTCCATCCACTGGGGCAAGGACGCTGAAGCGGTTGTAAATTTAATATACGGAGAAAAACATGAAAAAAGTTTTGGGAACGCTTTCTGCTTTGGCCTTTGCTATGGGCTCAACAGTTTCATTCGCCGCGTGCGACGCCGGCGAGCGGGTCGTTAAACTGTCACACGTGACAGGTGGAACAACTCACCCGAAGGTTGTGGCTGCAAATAACTTCGCCGACGCGGTGAACAAGGAGCTCAACGGCAAGCTTTGTGTCGAAGTCTATCCAAACAGCACACTGTTCGGTGACTCAAAAGAGCTTGAAGCTTTACTACTCGGTGACGTGCAATTTTTGGCTCCATCGCTGTCTAAGTTTGGTTCATACACCAAGAAATACGGTGTGTTCGACCTGCCTTTCATCTTCAAGGACATGGACGCCGCGATGCGATTCACCGCCTCGAAGACAGGTAAAGATCTCCTGAACGCGATGGAAGACGTCGGTTTCGTCGGTCTGGGGTACTGGATGAGTGGTATGAAATATTTCTCAGCTAACAAGCCACTGATCGTTCCTACAGATGCGAACGGTTTGAAGTTCCGTGTCCAAAACTCTGACGTCGCAAAGGCGATGATCGCCGCGATGGGTGGTTCGCCTCAGCCGATGGCATTCTCTGAGGTGTATGGTGCTCTGCAGACTGGCGTCGTTGATGGTCAGGAAAACACATGGTCAAACATCTACACCAAAAAATTCTTCGAGGTACAGGACAGTACGACACAGACAAGCCACCAGTTGCTTGCGTATTTGTTCATGACGTCAAAAGAATTCTTGGACAGCCTCGACTCGGACACGCGGGCGAAACTGGTCGAAATCGCTGACCGGGTGACGGTCGCTGCCAATAACTCCGTGAAAGATAAAGAAGAGGGCAACCGTCAGAATATCTTGAAGGGTGGCGGTAAGATCAACGAGTTGACACCTGCGCAGCGTAAGCAGTGGGTCGATGCGATGAAGCCTGTATGGAAGAAGTTCGAGAGTGACATCGGCGCAGATATTATTGCTGCGGCCGCTGCTTCTTAAGATCGTTCCAAACGAGAAAAAGGGGGCTCGCCCCCTTTTTTGATTCAAAAACGCGGGACCTGAGACTATGACTGGATACACCCCACACCTCATCCTTTTGGGGATGGTGATCGCTCTGTTTATATGGGAGCGGGTCTCGCCTGAGGCTGTCGATAAGCTAGAAGATAACCTGCTGGTCGTTTTGATGGTGTCGTTGACTCTCGTGTCGTTCGGCCAGGTGATCGCTCGGTACGGGTTCAATACCGGATGGTCGGCCGCCCTCGAGTTTAATATGGTGACCTTCTCCTGGCTGATACTTGTGGGGATGAGCTACGGAATTAAACGTAACTCACATCTCGGCGTTGATATTCTGATCAAGGCTGTGCCTAAGCCGATCGCGCGATGGCTCGCAATTTTTGGTGCCGCTACCGGCTTAGTCTACGGCCTGATCCTGCTTGACGCGTCGTGGCTTCAGGCGGTGGGTATCGAGACACGGTCGGGCGCCATCGAGTACTGGTCCAAGATGTACAAGGTCAATATCGGGACCGAAGAGCTGCGTTGGCCGGTTTGGGTCCAGGAGACTTTTGGTGTTAAGGACCGCGTCCAGCGTTGGATAGTGCTGATGATTTTGCCGATCAGCTTGGCGCTCCTGTCGTTCAGAAGTATTCAGGCGATGATCGAGATATACCGCGGCGATCGAGAGATGGTCATCGCAGGACACGAGGCCGAAGAGCTCGTTAATGAAAACAAAGACGCGTTGAAGGATTAGGCCGCCATGGAAACTTTGATTCTATTTGTCCTCGTCCTCGGGTTTTTGTTTGTCGGGGTACCCGTCGGGCTTTCTCTCGGCCTTTCTTCTATACTTTACGTAGCGATATTTACCAATGAGTCCTTGTCATCAGTTGCGATTTCATTGTTTGGTGTCGGCACCCATTACACGTTGCTCGCGATTCCATTCTTTATTCTAGCGTCGAGCTTTATGTCGACCGGTGGTGTCGCTAAGCGACTTATTCGGTTCGCAATCGCGTCCGTAGGTCACTTCCGCGGTGGTCTCGCGATGGCGTCAGTGCTTGCCTGCATGATGTTCGCAGCTTTATCTGGATCGTCACCGGCGACCGTCGTCGCGATCGGAACGATCGCTATTGCCGGCATGCGCCAGGTGGGATACTCAAAGGAGTTCGCCTCGGGCATCATCGCAAACGCTGGGACCTTGGGTATCCTGATACCTCCATCGATCGTGATGGTCGTGTATGCAGCGTCTGTCGATGTCTCTGTCGGGAGGATGTTTCTTGCTGGTGTTATCCCCGGAGCGGTAGCCGGTCTGATGCTGATGCTGGCGATCTACGTGGTGGCTCGATACAAGGGTCTTCCGTCAGAGGAGTGGAAGGGTTTTAGTGAGCTGCTGGCTGGGGGTAAAGACGCCTTCTGGGGTCTGTTCCTGATAGTGATTATCATGGGCGGCATTTACGGCGGTGTGTTTACACCGACAGAAGCGGCCTGCGCGGCGGCCGTCTATTCCGCTTTTGTGGCGCTGTTTATTTATCGAGACATGGG
>RGHP01000158.1 GCA_010024125.1 Gammaproteobacteria bacterium
CTTACCCTTTAGCGGATAACCATCTTTTACAATTTTTAATCCAGTCAATTCAAAGTTTGACTGACTCCCAATCACCGATGGAAATTCAATGGTTTCTGTCGCTGATACACCCAATTTGGTTGCTTCGGCTAACCATTCTGGGTTAATGGGTCTTGGGCCTCTCAGTTTTAAATCGCCACCGAGGAGTGCTGCAGCATCTGCTCGCATCGCACGATCGATCCGGTCAGTTAACACTTCTGTCGTCGTCATAGCGGCAACGGACACGACCAAAGCGAGCGCCAACAAACTCAGTTGACCACTGACAAACTCACGCCACAACAGACGCAATGCAATCATGCGGCAACCTCGTTCAACTGACCGTCTTCCAAATGTAAGACACGCTGACATTGTGCAGCGAGACGCTCATCGTGCGTCACTAAAATGAGTGTGGTCCCTGTTTCCTTATTCAGTTCAAACAGCAACTCAGATACAGCCTCTCCAGTTCGCCGATCGAGATTAC
This sequence comes from Gammaproteobacteria bacterium, assembly GCA_010024125.1. GTDB lineage: Bacteria > Pseudomonadota > Gammaproteobacteria > Pseudomonadales > Litorivicinaceae > HIMB30. The sequence continues at coordinate 500 of RGHP01000158.1, forward strand.
CGGTTGGCTCATCGGCAAATAAGAGTGCAGGCTCATTAACAAAGGCACGCGCGACAGCAACGCGTTGCTGTTCCCCACCCGATAGCATTCTCGGGCGATGATGAATCCGAGCTCCAAGGCCGACGCGCTCGAGCCAACGCGTGGCGCGTTGCTTCGCTTCGGCGACAGACAATCCAGTCAACTCCAACGGCAGCATCACATTCTCGAGTGCGGTCAGCCCCTGGAGCAACTGAAAACTCTGGAAAACAAAGCCGATCCGACCACGACGAATCGCCGCCCGCTCGTCTTCGGTCAACGAGCTGAAGTCATCACCTTTAAATAAAATTTCCCCAGTCTCTGGGATGTCTAAACCTGCCAGCAATGACAACAACGTACTCTTACCCGCGCCTGATGGGCCGACAATCGCTACACTATCCCCTGGGTTGATCTTCAGTTCGAGAGACTCCAAAACTGACAAACGCTGACCACTTTGGTCTTCAAACCCATGTGACACATTACGAACATGAAGGACTGGTTGTGCAGACATTGCGAGTAATTTTCCTCTGGTTGAGTTTTATCGCGCCAGCAATGGGAGCCCCGACGCTTCTGATCGTCGGCGACAGTCTCAGTGCTGGCTATGGGCTCGACCGAGGTCAAAGCTGGGTCGATTTGCTCGCCGCCGATCCCAAAGAAATATTGGGGACAGATGGTCAAATTTTAAACGCCTCCATCTCAGGCGAGACGACTACTGGAGGACTCTCACGACTCCCAGGTCTACTTGAGCGTCATCAACCAGATGCCGTATTGATTGCTCTCGGTGCAAATGATGGATTACGTGGCTTGCCGCTTACGACGATGCAGGCCAATCTCAAAGCAATGTTTCAGCTCGCGACCGATGCAGGCGCACAAGTCTTATATGCGGGCATTGAGCTCCCAAGAAACTATGGCGGCCCTTTTACCCGCGCATTCCGACGTGCACAAGATCAGGTGGCTCAGGATACGCGTGTTCCGTACCTACCGTTCTTTTTGGAGCCGGTCGCACTTAATCGTGAGTTATTCCAAGAGGATGGGCTCCATCCAAAGGCAGAAGCGCAATCAATCATTGCTGACTATGTCGGAGTCTTTCTTCAGGAATCTCTGTCGAAATAGCCAAGTCGCGTCAAATCATCCACCAAACGAATCAAATACCGATCAGTCATCGCTGATACATAATCGGTCACTCGCATCAGTCGCTGATACTTCGAATCGTTAGGTCGCGGCCTGAACTTGCCGAGCCGAGCAACGGCATCTCGAGCTTTAGAACTGATATAAGTTCCATCGCCACCTGCTTGCGCCAGAGCTTCAGCCCCGTCAATTAAGTGTGCAAGTACACCGCGTAGCAAACGCCCGCTCTGTCCTTCATAGGATTGCTTGGTTAAATCCACATAGACACGTTCACGCGCCAATGCCTTTGCCCTTTGAATCACTTCACCCGCAGATGCTCGCCTCCAATCGAGCAATTCTTCATCAAAGGTACCGGAAAAAATTGCATCATAGTGTGATTGAAATCGCGCTTCGGCCTCATGCACCAACGCATCGATTGCAGCAGAACGAAGAAGCTCCAATTTCGCTTCAGAATCATCAAGTAACTGCTCGTAGAGGTTTCGTCTCGCACCGCGGTCAACGAGCTCCTTCATCAACGAAGAAACCTCCTCGTAGTCCAGGTGACCAAGCTCTACCGCATCCTCGAGATCAATCAATGCATAGCAAATATCATCAGCAGCCTCGACGACATACACCAACGGATGGCGCGCCCAGACATCTGGCATGACTTCAACCAGCCCAAGATGAGAGGCAAGTTCCCGCATGAATGGGAGTTCCGCCCGATTCACGCCATGTTTGCGCTTGGTTTGCCCAAAAGCGGAGTCTGCGGCAAATGGATATTTGACGAAGGTACCGAGCGTTGCGGCGGTTAACCGCATTCCACCATCAAACCAATGCCGTTCAAGGCATGTAATCACACGAAAACCCTGTGCGTTCCCCTCAAACCCTGTGAGGTCAGCCCGTTCTGAACGTGACAAACCCGAGAGATATTCAGGATGTGATTCAAAAAACTGGCGAATTGCGCGTTCGCCAGCATGGCCAAAGGGCGGATTACCGATATCGTGCGAAAGACAGGCTGCTTGAACCAATGCACCCACACCCGATCCAGAGTGCGTATCTGATAATAACCCCTCATCACGCATCCAATGTCCGAGCCTTGCACCAAGCGAGCGCCCAACAGATGCGACCTCGAGCGAGTGTGACAAACGCGTATGCACGTGATCATTATCAGAGAGCGGATGAACTTGGGTTTTCACCGCCAGACGTCGAAAGGCGCCTGAAAAAATAAGTCGATCGTGATCACGCTGCCACTGACTTCGTTCATCACCTGAGACTTGTGGCGCCCACAATCCCTCGTGATCAATGCGTGCAGTCGAAAGCAGTTGATTCCAATCCATCATGCGTCGATGACCCCGGAGAGAGGTGCGCAATCATCCGCTGTGAGCTTCCGTTTCGGATACAAATCAAATCGCACCGTTTTGGCTTTCACTTGAGATGAGGGCTGTCGACCACCCAATACTTCTGCTTTGATGGGCCGTTTGACAACGACTCGTGCCGAAGCGGAATCAAGTGCCGCTTCAAGCAGGCGTTCAGAATCATCGGTCGTCTGCTCGAGCGAGTGTAAGACTTGCATGGATAGGGAAGGGGCCGCTTTACGGTCTTTCGGAAACATCGGGTCAAGATAAATGACACCATGTGACACGCGTGAGAGATGCTCTGCGCTATCTGCATGCGTGAATTGAAGACGTTCACACCAAGAGGCTCCGGCTTCTTGGGCCCGACGCAGAGCATCTTGAAGTAGAGCCGCGACGATTGGATGGCGCTCCATCGCGAATACTTCACAGCCGACATTGGCCAAAACGCTTAAATCACCGCCAAGGCCAGCGGTCGTATCGACAATCGAAGGCCGCAGTCCTTTGTTACATCCCATGGCACGCGTTAGGGCTTCACCGCTCACCGCTTTTACACGACGTGCCTGTGCGCCATGGACAAAATCAACATGAACGCTTGATCGTGAATCAAACGCAGCTGATTTCAAAGCCAACCCGTCGTCATCCCACCAGAAATAATGACCCGACTCAGGCGGAGAGGCTTGCCACCGAACAGACAGCCATGGAATTAATTCCATCGCCGCATCACGGCTGACCACTTGATGGAGTGGATCGACACCAACCCATTCCATCACAACCTCACTTCGCCGTCACAAA